>NZ_LR732506.1 GCF_902506425.1 Novosphingobium sp. 9U
CATGGTGCGAATGCTCGTCACCACCATCAGCATCACCCACAAACGTCATGCTCATCTCCTAAACCAGGAGACGCCTCCTCACGCGCTCGCCCGCTGCCGTCCATGTGGGGCGCTCGCAGCGCTAACGAACGTCCGGCAGATCGATACGCTGCTTCTATAGCAAAAGCTCGGGATGGCGATGTCGATACCCGGCTTGCCGTTCGCTAAGGGCCTTGCCTTTGCGCAACTTGAGCGTCCAGCGCGCGTCCGTGTCCTTTTGCGCGGCCCGGGCAGGTTCGTCAGGCCAGATCTCGTTGGCAGTCTTGCCCGCCTTGATCGCTTCCTTCTCAGGCGCCGTATTGCGCTGCTTGGGCGCAGCCACCAGGGTCGCATCGACGATCTGGCCACCCATCGCAAGGTAGCCGCGCTCCTTGAGCTGCCAGTCGAAGTCGGCGAACACCACCTCGAGCGCACCGGCTTGGGTTAGCTTCTCACAAAACAGTCGGATCGTGTTGGCGTCGGGTGTCGATGCGCCAAGATCGAAACCCAGGAACCGCAGCCCGGTCACGGATCAGATATCCCTTCGCGCATCGGCAACATTGTTCTGTGCGGCCAGCACCAGAACCTTGAGCATCGCTACAGGGTCGTAGGGCTGCCGGCCGCCCTTGACTCCATCGCCATAGGCCAGCGCCGCTACCAAAACCGGGCGAAATGCCTCGAAGTCGACGATCCGGCCGAGCTCCTCGATAGGATCGCCGTAAGCCGAAAGGCGCTCCAGATGATCCGATAAGGCGTTGGATTGGTGCCGCCCCTGACGATGAATGCCGCACGCGCACGCGCCTGCTGGTTCCGGTAACCGACCATAGTTCGATTCTCTTGTTGAAGCCTCCGCGACCGGGGGCGGTGTTCTGCGCGAGCGAAGCGTCAGCAGCCGTTCAGGATATTTGTGAGAGCCAGTCCCGCAAGGTGCCGGAGGCTGCATGCGAATTCAGTTGGTTATCACGAAAGGTAGCGCAATCATCGGCTTGGCAGCCGCTCTGTGGGTGCTTCTCGCAGCGGGTTATCTCGGGATCTTCGGATCGCCCCATCTTGGACTCGGGATCCGTCAGCGGTCTGCTGAACGGCTCGAACATCGTTTTCACGAACATTCCAATGCAGCTCAAAGCCGCAGTTCGTCTGACGGAAGGCTTGCTGGCTGAACTCCTTGTAACGCTATTAGATCCGCGACTTCTTCGTCTCGGCCTTGATCTCCTTCACGACGGGGCCGAGCGCGGTAACTGCATCGATGACGAGGCTAGGGTTCTTCTTGGCGACCTTAACCGCTGCACCGAGCAGCTTGCCGACATTGATCTTCATGCTTGTTCTCCTCGCCTGCGGGCGGATTAGGACTGTTGATGGGGGTGGAGCTCGAGAGCGCAGTCGCGAGATCGCTGCGATCCGCGTGCTCCCAGATCGACTTGATCACGCCGATGACTTCGCGGAACGACAGCAGCAGGGCCCTGAACATGCCGGCGTCGACCACTGGCACCTTGCCATCCGGCGTGACCTTCGCGATCATGCCGTCGAAGGTATGGGTAATCAGCGCCAGGATGGTGGTGGCGAGCAGCGACATCGCGATGATTCCGCCGAGTTGGACTGCGCGGCTCATCCCTTGCGCCCCCCCGACGCTACCATGTTCAGGGCGCGTGGAGCTGGCCAACCCAGCTTGTGAATACGAGCGCAAATTCGCGCATACGGAAGGCGCTGTCTTTCGCACCACTCGGCAAGGGAGCGGGTCTCGCCTCCTATCGTGATGCGGTGGGTCGCTCGCCGATTGCGGGCCTGCTGCCTTCCGATGATCCACCTGCAATTACCCGGATCGTAGTTGCCGTCGTTGTCCACGCGCTCATTGGTGAGGTGGTAGGCGTATGCTCCCGCGAGTGCCCAAGCCCGGAAGGTAGGATAGTCCTCCCACTCGGCGCACATCCGGATGCCTCGGCCGCCATATTTCGGATTGTTGGCGTCGCTGCACCGCTTCTTGATGCCGCGCAAGATATTGTAGAGCCGCGTGCCCGTTCTACCATCGATGTAGCGGTTCCGACACGTGTCAGCGCTCCGCCAGCCCCATGAGCAGCGCGGCGAACAGCGTCGCCCACTTATCGATGCGGTGATCAGGCGGCGAAAAGCTCATGGCGATGAAACCTGCTGCCGACGAGAAGCATAGGCCCATGGCGAGTACAGGCAGCGGGATCGTCACTCCTGCCGCTTTCATGAACTCTCCGGACAGACCTGGCGCCGCGGGCGCGATGATGCCGGCACCGGCAGTTGCTGCAGTCGAGGCAAGGGAACTCAGCTTCATGCAACCCCCCGCTCACGGATTTTGCGCCAGAAAGCGCAGCAGCAGCTTCATCTGCGGCGTGTCCTCACCGGTCTGGTAGTTGCTCGGGTCGAGACGGTAGGCATAGGTCGAACCCCGGCGCCGAGCGCCGCCCCACCTCGTCCAGCCTATGCAGTTCGGGTGGTCCCGCAGCTTCGCGTACGCCGCCGGCAGCACGAATTGGCAAACTGCATCGAGGCCGCTGCCGGCCTGCTCCCCGATGAAGATCTCACGATCGCCAACTGCGGCCCAGCTAAGAGGAGGGTCCAAGCGGTTTTGCGCACCGGCAACACAGCTGGCATCGGTGCCGCTGGCGTCCGCATCGTAGTAGGAGTGCGGCGAAAAAGCGATGTTGCCAGCCGGACCATACAGGCGATCAAAGGCTGCGGCCTGGCCGTTGCTCACCCAGTTGCGCGAGGATGAGAACGACGCGCCCTCGATCAGGATTTTTCCGGCGCAGTTGGTGCGCGAGCGGACTGCATTGACGATCCACTGCATGTTGTCGGACGTGCGCTGCGGCGTGGCGCGGTCGCGCCTTTCGCCATGGCGTATATCGCGCAGGTGGCATTCGGCCGCGTGCCGGACCAACTCGCCGCAGGTGAACAGCTTGCCGTCTACCGCCGCCTTTGCCCATGCTGTGGTCGGATCAAGGTCCGACAGAAAGCGGTTAGCCACGGCTCTTGAGGTAACCGCCGCCGGTGGTCCGCGTCGCCTTCTTCGCGACCTTGCCCCCGTTCTTCCGGTCTCGCGGATAGATGCGAAGCTCCTTCTCCAGCGCCGCAGCCGTGGCCGCGGCATTCTGCATTGTCGTCCACCACGGATTGTAGGTGGGCACCTTCGTTTTGGGTGCCGGCACGACCGGGCCAACCTTGAGGACCGCCTTCGCCGAGATGTCGAACGTGACATACGCGACGATGAGGCGCTGGATCGCGTGCGTGTTCACGACGGCCAGCTTCTCAGCACCACGCATCTCGCTGATAACCCGCTGCCGATGCTCGGAAGCCGGGTCCCGATCAGCCTTTCGCCCGAAGTAGCGGCTCCAGTTCGGCTCCGCCGGGACGCCATCGCCTCCCGTGATCTCGACCAGATCGGCCATAGACACTCTCCCGGGCAACCGGGCCGAAAACCCTACCCCTCAAAGTCTGATCTCGGTGCGCACGGAGGGCGCTGTCCGGTCTAGGTGTTTAGTCCCAGCGTGTGATGGTGTAAGGTTGTCCACATCACAGAGGGGGGAGCTATGGGCCAGGTTCTCCACGGCAGCGCCAAGACCACGCACGCCATACGAGCGGAGCTACAGCGATCGGAAGCTTCGGTCGCGAGCCTCGCAAGGCGGTGTGGGATCAACGAGAAGACAGTGCTGAAATGGCGCAAGCGGCATTCGGTCGAAGACATGCCGATGGGTCCCAAGGAGCGGCGCAGCAGTGTGCTTTCGCCTATGGAGGAAGCAGCGATTGTGGCGTTGCGCGTCCAGGCGAGGCTGCCGCTCGATGACGTTTACATCACCTTGAAGGACGTGATCCCTCAACTCAGTCGATCGTCGTTGCATCGCTGCCTGCAACGGCATGAGATCAGCCGACTACCCAAGGCCGACCGTGAAAAGCCAAAGAAGTTCAAGGCTTACGAGATCGGCTACTTTCATATCGACATCGCCGAGCTTCGCTATGAGGGTGGCAAGGCGTACCTGTATGTCGCCGTGGACCGTACTTCCAAGCTGTTTTTCGCCCGCATTTATCGCAAGGCGACGAAGCTGGTCGCCGCCGGCTTCCTGAAGGCCTTGATCAAGACCGTACCTTACAAAATCCATACTGTGCTGACCGATAACGGCGTCCAGTTCGTGCAACTGGAGCGGCGCTCGAAGCTGACCTTCCCGCACATCTTCGGACGCGTCTGCCAGGAAGCCGGCATCGAGCACCGTCTGACCAAGCCCTATCACCCATGGACCAACGGACAGGCCGAACGGATGGTGAGAACCATCAAGGAGGCTACCGTGAAGTCGTTCCACTACGCCTCGATTGCCGAACTGCGACGGCACGTCCACGACTGGCTGGTCGCCTACAACTTTGCCAAGCAACTCAAGGCCATCCGGTTCAAGACACCCTGCGAAGCCATCGAGGAGCTCTGGAAATCAAAGCCCGACATCTTTAACGTCAAGCCAACCCATCACATCCTGGGACTAAACACCGAGGGGCGCGATCCCCTCAGACTTTCGACCGGGGACCGGGGGGTGGGGCTGTTCAGGTCCGCAGCACTGTTGATTAACGGCGAAAAACACTTTGGTTAATCCCACTTAATGCTGAATGGTGAACAAACAGCCTTCGCGCATTAAGAACTTCACGGGTTGTTTAGATTTTGGTCGTACCCAGAACGAGCCTCGGCAGTTCTCCCCCCGGGCACTGAGGCGTTTATCGGATGAAGGCCGTAGGTTCTCCTGGACCTGCGGCCTTCTCATTTGGCGAAGCAACGGGATGTTAAGCAGCACGGGTTAGTTTAGCCACATAGCCCGGGGGGGTTGAGCGTCGGGCCGCGGGTTTATCCTGCGGCCCTTCTGCTCTCTGCGGCGCGCTCACGACTTCTTGTTGCACGGATGCGCAGGATCGAGCGGCCTGCCGTCCCGTGCCATGCACTATGCCGCTCCGCTCCTCTCGCTGGACTTCGCCATTGTGGCAGGGAGCGCACACCGGCTCTCAGTTCTTGCGGTCCCAAAAGAGCTTGAGGTCGCCGCGGTGGGGCGTGCGGTGGTTCACGACCGTGGCCGGTACAGCCCTGCCTTTAGCCTCACAGCCGATGCACAGCGGGTTGGCGTCAAGGAAGGCGACACGGGCCTTCTTCCACTTGCGCCCATAGCCGCGCTCAGATGATGAGCGCTTGTCGCTGCGCCAGCTCGGCACGGGCATCTTCGTGCTTTCGAGTATGAAACCGTATCATGGAAGCAGCCATCCGCGCCCCGTCCACTTGATTAACATGCGGGTGCCTTGGCGAGAACGATCAACTTGACCGCAATCGCCCTTAGACTAACGATCACCTGAGTCAGGATCAGGCGGGCGTCTCAAGATGGAATTAACCAAGCTACTCGCGTATGCTTTCTCGGACATAACCAAGTGGATCGGCGGTCATCCGATGATGTCTGGGGCGATCGCCACCCTAGTTATGGCTCTATTCGCACTATACGTCCGAAGAATGGCGCGGGATGCCCGCTGACGGTCGACCCGAAGTAATAATATGCCATGCGCTTCATCTATGCTTGAGTTGGAGCGATCACTCGGGTTCGGACCGAGACGATCAGCTTGCAAGGCCGAGGCCCCACCGCTGAACGATAGTCGCGAACCCAGGCCCTGCTTCGCCACGGCGGCCATAACCCTGTAACATCCGGCAATCTCAGGAGCGAATTGAACCGCAGACTGCGGAGCGATTCAGATGACGCATATTGCAGCACCAGAATTTCAGGACAGAATGGTACGAAGGTACTACGCGATGAGCGCAGTCTCATATTGGTACGATGCCGTACAAACAACGGCTGTTCGTCGAGTAGTCAACTTGATGTACGGTCCCGGTGCGACCCGAAGGACTCGTAAGAGTCTTTTCCAACTATGCGGCGGCGATCCTCCTAGCCTCGGATCGTCGCCGTTTCTTTATTCCATGATCCAAGCGCTTACCGGAAGAAACGACAGTATGCCGAAGTGCCCCAAAGACACTTCGAGTTGATCTCTCCTGCTAAGCCTCGCTTGAGGTGCCTCAAGCTTGTGCCCAGTTCGGCGACAGGGCTGACGCTTAACTACCCCTCAACCTGAACGGCTTATGCGAGGCACGAGGAGATCGCCCGTGTACCAAGTCGAGGTCCTACGCGAAGACAAGTGGTGCCCAGCTGGTGCGCACGTGCGCGAACCGCATGCTATCGAGAATGCGCAGAACTTAAAGGCGAGCGGGCCCGAAGTGCGGCAAGTACGTGTGCTCGATCTCGCTGGCTGGGTGCTTTACTCACGCTAGTGCATGCTTCCGCACACCGACTGAAGCGAGGCTTCGTCCGGGTGGTGGCAAGGGCAGCTCTCCCTTTCGGGCGTCAGACCAATTAGCTCGCCATGCTGCTCCTGGCAGCGCGCCGGTTAAGGCACGCGAGCTTGTACATGAACATGGTGTAATCGCTGGGAGCGGTCCACCACTGCGCGATCGGTGCTGAGGCAGGTGGTTGTTCCCCGGTACGATGAAGAACGGGCTCTCGATTGGTGACCGGGCCCAGCATCAGCGGAGA
>NZ_LR732507.1 GCF_902506425.1 Novosphingobium sp. 9U
GACCAGAAGCGGCGACGCCCGCCATCAGCGATAACCTCATATCCAGACATAAGCATGTGCTCAGGGGATAGCCCCAAGCCTCCATTCTATGCCTGAGGGGTGCCCGGACGAAACGGGGGCCAGCTCAACCCGTAACCCAGCCTGTCTACCGGCGAGGAACTATCTGGATAGCATCGGCTTCTCTTTTCACAATTTCCGAAAAGGATGGACCATGCAAATGCAGGATGAGCATACAGGCGGTGGCCTGAGGAATGAGTTGCGCGAGGACACTGACCGAGTGACTGGTGCAGCCGCGGACCGGCTCCAGTCGGAGGCCGACAGCCGCAAGGGCCAGGTAGCAGATCAGGCACGCGCCGTGTCCTCGGCCCTAGGCAGTGCTGCCGATGGTCTTGGCGGAGACGCACCGAGCTGGGTCAAGTCGGCGCTCGAAAAAGGCGCCAAATCTATCGAGCAATTGGCACAGACCGTCGAGGGCAAGGACTCGCGAGAGCTGATGGGTGACGTCCAGCAGTTCGCACGGCAGCGACCCGGGAGCTTCCTTGCCGGTTGTGCGCTTCTCGGCTTCGCCGCATCGCGCGTGTTCAAGGCTGGTGGCACACAAGCAGGCCAGACGCCCTCAACCTCAAACCAACAGGCGTCACCTGTGCCGCAATCTTACGCGACGTACTCTCCTGAGGGCACTGGCGCGGCCAAGCCGATGATGAGCTTTACCGACGGTGGCGGCGCCGCGACCTCGGTATCCCCGACAAACGTGGGGACCTCGCTATGAACAACGAGCCAACACCTTTCCCAGGCAGTGGGTCACGCTCCGGAGCAGGGTCCGGACAACCCCAGGACAACATCGTCGACTTGGTGCGGCAGCTCACCAGCCAAGGCTCGCACCTGGCCGAACAGCAACTTCAACTCATCCTCGCCGAAGTTCGCGAGACCACCAGCGATCTAAAGGTCGCGGTAGCTGGGATGCTCGGCGCGGCCGTGGTGGGCATTGCCGGTCTTGGCGTGGTGCTGATGGGGCTCGCCTATCTGCTCGGCGACGCGATCGAGAATCTTGGTCTTGCCACGCTGATCGTCGGGATCGTGACTCTCGTCATTGCAGCCATCCTTTACGCCGGCGCGCGCAAGAAGATGAACGCTGCGCACCTCTCGCCAGAGCGGAGCCGCAGGACGCTTGAGCGTACACCTGATGCCGTCCGCGGCGACCTCACTTCTGGAGCATAAGCCATGACCGACCAGACCTACCAGGATCCTGCGGAGATCGAAGCTGACA
>NZ_LR732508.1 GCF_902506425.1 Novosphingobium sp. 9U
TCTCCGCTGATGCTGGGCCCGGTCACCAATCGAGAGCCCGTTCTTCATCGTACCGGGGAACAACCACCTGCCTCAGCACCGATCGCGCAGTGGTGGACCGCTCCCAGCGATTACACCATGTTCATGTGGACTAACCAGCGCTTTGCAGGCTCCGTGTCGAGCGCATGAAGAGGCCGAAAGTGGGACTACCAGTAGTATCAATTGATAAGCGGAAGCGGATTTGGCACGAAGCTGCCTTCGCCGGCTTGATTGAACGTCAGTGCTGAAGCGAATTACCCACCGTTCAGTATATCCCGCGTGATGATGTCGACATGACGGATTTCGCACCCAGCCCTCATTGCACGCACTGCCCTTACAAGTGAGATGCTTCTTACCCATGCCTTGGCGGGAGTCGGCAAATAAGAACGTCGCCTCGTGCGTCCGAGGGATCAGTGCGGCCTTTGAAAGCAAGCTTGCCTCAGTCGGCTTCAACCTCGTCCTCGTCGCCAGAAAGCTTCCAAGCCTGCTAGCGCTCGCCGAAGAGATCCAAATCGCACATGCCGCGGAGGCGAGGGTTGTCTCATTCGACCTGATTAGACTCGACGCCCTCGAAACGGTGCGCCGTCACCGACGACATAGACGTTGGTTTATCTCGCCAACTTGACAGGCCGAGATCGGCTGATATTACGATACCAGCTAGTTTCTAAAATATTCGTCATTGCGCGAGCATCTAGGCCGCACCTGCTTTTAAACCAATGGCAGCGAGCTCAGGCTTTCGGCAGGCCGTGGCGTCGGAGATATCCCTCGATGAAGATGTCAACGCGTTCGGCAGTTTCTGCTTGGCTCGGCGGTGGTTCGTCAAAGCCAAGCGCCTTCCGGAAACCCAAGTTGCCCACGACAAGGTCGAAGAAAATCTCCGCGGCTAGGAAGCTGTCCACTCCACTGATCATACCCAGCTCGCGCAGCTCGTCGAAAACGATCGCAATCTTCCTGTTGAGGCTGGTCCGCCCCTGGTCATTTAGGGTGCGCACGAACTCTGGAAAGCGGGCGTGCTCAACGACGATCGTGCGTTCGACCGCGATCGTCTCCTCAGCCAGGGAATGGGTGACCAGTTCTCGGCCGAGCTGGAGCAGGTTGCTGCGCAGGCTATCTCCGGAGATTGGCAAGTCGAGCTGAAGGGCGGAGATGTTGGCATGGCAGTGGTCGCATACGGCACGAAACAGCTCGGTCTTGTCACCGATCAATTCGTAGATCGTCCGCTTGGTGACGCCCGCCGCCTTGCCTACCGCCTCGACCGTGGTCTCCTGGTAGCCCCCTGACGTGAACAGCGCCGAGGCAGCCTCGAGGATACGATTGCGGCGCGTGACGGGGTCGAGCGGCGGGCGGCCACGGCGCGGCTTCGCGACGGTCGGAGGCGCGTCGGCACGGGTCTGCTTGAGCTCAGCCATCGGATCGCTGCGCTCCATACAGGATGTTTCACAGGATGAAAACGGCGCGCCCGGCAGCACGGCCGGGCGCAGACCGCGACGGGAGAGGCAAGGTGAGTTCACAACTGCTGGCGGCGAGACCTTCCGTCACTCAGCAAGGCGCGCGCCAGGCACTCGCGGGCGCGGAGGCGCAGGCGCTCGCGTTCGGGGTGGGGATGAGTGTGGCGGTGGTGGATGCCGCCGGCCACTTGCTGGTTTTCACCCGCGATGACGAGGCCTTGCTCGTCACCATCGATGCTGCGATCGCAAAGGCTCGCACCGCCGCGCAAGCGCAAGTGGTGACCAAGGTGCTGCAGGCGTTTGTCGACACACAGTGTCCCTCGCTCATCGCGGTGCGTGCACTGATGCCTGCGAGCGGCGGCGTGCCTGTGCTGCACCAAGGGCGGGTGATCGGCGGTGTCGGCGCGAGCGGCGGTTCGCTTGAGCAGGACCACGCGGTGGCGCAAGCCGGCGCCGATGCCCTCGCCCAGCTTCTTCCGGCCTGACCAGCCAGCCATCAACACCAGCGGAGACCCGCATGTCCGACACCCCCGAACCCAAACTTTTCGAGATCTACCGCAGCCACGATTACCGTGACTACGGCGAGCACGGGATCATGAACCTCGATGACATCACGCCCACGATCGCCGAGGGGCTTGCCGCCTTCGATCGTAGCGGCGGTGGTGGTGGCCAGGTCGTGCGCATGGCGTATTCGCGGCCCGGCATGAGCCTGACGCATGTCTGGTTCAAGAGCGGCTACCCGCTGCCGCTCCACTCGCACACCAGCGATTGCCTTTACTATCTCCTGGCGGGCAGCATCCGCGTCGGCACCGAGGAGCTGGGTCCCGGCGACGGCTTCTTCGTCGCCAGCGACGTGCCCTACACGTACGAGACGGGGCCGAACGGCGCCGAGGTGCTCGAATTCCGCGCCACCGATCACCTCAACATTCGCTTCATGGCGAAGGCCAAGAAAGCGTGGGACAAGACCATCGCCAAGCTCGAAGCCAAGCGAGAGGATTGGGCGACGGAACTGCCGCCGAGCCAGGTGCCGCCCGTTGACGCCTGACTACACGCGGCTCGTCAATCCCGAGTTGCTGGAGGCCGCGTTGTTCATGCGCGAGACGACGCTCGCCTACACGCCGATGACGCGCGACAAGCTGCAGAGCCGCCGAGCCTGGATGGAGGAGAACGCCGGCACGCCGCTGCCCCATGTGCCCTACGAAGTGCGTGGGATCCCGCGGACGAGCGGGCCGGATGTTCTGGTCTACGTCGTCAATCCTCAGCCCGGACGCTCCCGGCCCGGCGTGCTGCACATGCATGGCGGCGGGTTTACCGCCAGCACGGCTCTGCTCAGCCTGCCACAAGTGCAGGCGATGGCGGCCGAGCTCGACTGCACGGTCGTCAGCGTCGATTATCGGCTCGCGCCCGAGACCACCTGGGAGGGCTCGCTCGACGACAACTACACGGCATTGCTGTGGCTGCATGCGAACGCCGATGCGCTGGGCGTTGCGCGCGATCGCATCGCGCTGGTGGGTGAAAGCGCGGGCGGCGGGCATGCGGCGCTTGTCGCGCTGGCGGCGCGAGATCGTGGCGAGGTCCCGGTGTGCTTCCAGTGCCTGACTTACCCAATGCTGGACGACCGGACCGGCACGTCGCGGCAATTGGCCGAGCACATCGGTTGGTTCGGCTGGAGCGCGGAGGCCAACCGCTTCGGCTGGGCCTCGTTCCTGGGCTGCCAACCGGGAGGCGATGCGGCTCCGGTCGCGGCAGTACCGGCCCGGCGCGAGGATCTCGCGGGATTGCCGCCGACGTGGATCGGGGTGGGCGGGCTGGACCTGTTCGTCGAGGAGGGTATCGATTTCGCCTTGCGGCTGAACCGTGCGGGGGTTGCGACAGAGCTGCTGGTGGTGCCCGGCGCCTTCCATGGCTTCGACTCGTTTCGGCGCGATGCGGCGGTATCGCGGCGGTTCGCTCGCGCGAGAATGGAGGCGCTGCGACGCGGCCTCGGCATCTGTCTATCGCAGGCGTAGCAAAACGCCCGCCGGCAAGTGCGGGATAACGCCTGGGAAGAGATCAACGGCGGACGTGCGGCCGGCGCTGGCCTGGCACGACAGGCTTGGCTCGAGTTCCGTCGTGCAAAAGGCTGAAGGAGGAACGCGAAAGCGGAACCGTCAGCTCGACCTCTGTTGCACGAAGCGCCGAGGATAGAGGCTCGCAGTGTCCCCTCGGCTCGCGACGGCTGGCTTATAGCAGGGCCGTCGGGATATGGCTTCGCATCCGGGTGCAGGCGCCCGTCTTGAGCGCCGGCCGCAGGGTGCGGGTGTTGGAACGATGCGCATCGTCCCCCGCACCCGCCGTGTCTTGGATCGCTCCAACTGCTACGGCATATAACCTAATTGGCACTATATGTCAAGCTTCATCGTCGACCCGGGTCTCGCCCGGGTCGACCATGTCCTTCACTTCCCGAACGCGAACGGCCGCAGCGTGAGCTTCAGGAACACCTGGCGGCCCGGCTCGTCGAACGTCAGGATCTCGTCCACGCCCGCCGGCCCTGCGCCATTGGTGCCGGTCTGCTGGCCGAACAGGATCACGCTGTTGGCGAAGTTGCTGGTTAGCTTGTTGCCACTGGTGAGCTTGTTGTTGAGGTTGTTGCCAACCAGGGACAGCTCCCAACTCTCGTTAGCAGCCTTGAGCGCCAGGTAGCCGTTCACCTTGATGTACGCGCGCTGGTACAAGTCGCGCCGCCGGCCGAGGCCCGCGAGATAGCGGCTGGAGTATTCGTTGCTGTTGCCCAGCGAGAGCGTCATGCCGGAGCCGACGGGCATCTCGTAGCCGAAGCCGAATGTCGCTTGCCACTCGGGGGCGCGCACCAGCGGAATGCCCGAGAGGTCCTGCACCGGCGCCACTCCGGTGCCAATCGGCGTGATCACACAGCCAGCGGCAATGGTCTGGCCGCCGTAGCAGGGCACGTTCTCCAGCTTGAGGAAGCGCGCGTGGTTCCAGTTCAGCGCGGCATTGAGCATCAGGCCCTCGATGCCGGCGGGGCGGAATGCCGCGTCGAAGTCGGCGCCGTAGACTTCGGCCGAACCGGCATTGAGCGTGCGGGTGATCGGCAACCCGCCCGACGGTCCGGTCGGGTCTGTCGGCTCGGTGGCGCCGACTTGCAGGCCCTTGTAGCGGTAATAGTAGCCCGCCAGGTTCACGAACAAGGCGCGGTCGAACGCGCGGGCCTTGATGCCCACCTCGGCGCCGCGCACCCGCTCGTCGCCGAAGGAATTGTCGCTGACCGGGCGCGTCTGCGGGTTGGTGATGGTGAACGAGCCCGACTTGTAGGCCTGCTTCAGCGAGGCGAAGAGGGTGAAGTCGTCGGTGGGCGTGTACGTCGCGGTCAGTTCCGGCGACCAGTTGCGCGAGGAAATCTTGGGCGTTGGCGGGGTGACCGGCAGGTAGCCGCCGGCGGCCGCGTTGATGAGTGTCGGCCGATCGCTGCGCTGCTCTGAGGTCCAGCGCGCCCCGCCGGCGATCTCCAGCACCGGAACGGGCTTCCAGCGCAACTGGCCGAACAGTGAAACCGAGTCGATCGACAAGTTGTGCTCGCCCGATGCGAGCAGCGCCGGCAGCCTGAGCGCGGTGTTCCCGCCCGCGGTGATGCGATTGTAGACCTGCCCGTCTTGGTAGAACAGACCGGCGAGGAAGTTGACGGGGCTCTCGCCGAAGTCGGACTCGATCCGGAACTCCTGCGTCAGGTCGCGGCGGCGGAACCGGTTGTCCGTGTAGAGCAGCGAGGCCGCGTAACCGCCACTCGTCGAATTGATGAACGTCGACGACTTCGCCTTATAATAGCCGCTGGTCGATGTGGCGGTAACGCCGTCGGTCAGCCGCGCCACCATCTCGAGTGTGCCGAAGTGCTGATCAAGGTCGAGAAAGGGCGTGCCGCCGTTCAGCGCCAGCGGGAACGCGGCGGGGCTGAAGTCGACTAGGTAGTGCGTGCGGTCGTACTTGCAGTCCTCGTTGGGGTTGAAGAACGGCACCCCGGAAGGTGCGCCGATCCCGTCGGGGCACGAGGAGACTTGCGGGCTGCCGCCGCCCTCGGCGCGGTCATGCGTGAAGTTGACCTTCAGCCGCGCGCGGAACGCCGGCGACGGCTCGTAGACCGCCGTGCCGCGCATGATCCAGTTCTTGCTCGGGTTGATGCGGTCGTACTTGGGATTGGCGCCGCCAAGGCCGGGCGCCGCGGTGGCCGGGTTCTTGAACCAGCCGTCCTCCTTCGACAGCATGCCGGCGAGGCGCACCCCGAACGTATCGGTGAGCGGGCCGGAGAGCATCAGCTCGCCGCGGCGCTGGCGGGCCTGGAACTCGTAGCTCGCTCGGCCGATCGCCTCCCATTCCTTGCCGGGATCGGCTGTGGTCAACGCGATCACGCCGCCCGGGCTGCTCTTGCCGAAGAACAGCGCCTGCGGGCCCTTGAGCACTTCGGCCTGCGCCAAGTCGAAGAAGCCGGACTGGTAGGCGAGGCCCTGGCTCAGCTGCAGCCCGTCGATGTTGAGCGACACCGACTGGTCGATGCCGGCGTCGAGCGAGGTGGTGCCCACGCCGCGCAGCGAGATCTGCGTGCCGATCGTCAACACCGAGTTGCCCATCTTGATGCCGGGCACGAACGAGGTGAGCGCGTGCAAGTCGACGATCTGGTGGTTCTCCAGCGTCTCGGCCGAGACCACCGCTTCCACCACCGGCACGTTGAGGATCGATTCCTGCCGCTTGCGCGCGGTGACGATGATGCCAGCAGGACCCGCTCGGACACCGTCCGCAGCAGGAGCGTCTTGCGCGCGAGCAGGCATTGTCCAGGCCGTCGCGGCGGCCGCACAGCAGAGCAGGTATCGCGCTTTCATCATCTCTTCCCCCAAGTCGTTCGTCGTTCGAAACGCCGTCGTGCGGGAAGGTCGCTGCCGTGATCGGCATGCGAACGGATGTACGGCATCGCTGCCGCGCCTCTCCCCTGCCCACTTGCTTCGTGGCTGTCGTGCCACTTGTGTAATTATTGAAACTGGATAGTTTCTAAAATCAAGAACCGGCCGCTGTAAAGACAAATCGCACGCAAGCGGCGAAACGCGTGGGGGAGAGGATCATGCAGGGGCATCGGAAGAGGGTTGTGCTGGCGGTTCTCGCCTTGCTTTCGGCCTGCGGTCAGCGCGGCGATGCGCCGGGCGGAACGGGCGAGGACTGGCTGACGCATGGCGGGGCCGACGACCAGAGCGGCTACAGCCGGCTCCAGCAAGTGGACACCGGCAACGTCTCGCGCCTCGGCCTCGCCTGGGCGCTGGAACTGCCGGGCGAGGTCTCGCTGGAGGCGACGCCGCTGGCGGTCGGCGGGACGCTGTACTTCACCGGCAGCCACTCGAAGGTCTACGCCGCCGATGCGCTGAGCGGCAAGCTGCGCTGGTCGTACGATCCAGAAGTCTGGCGCTATCCCAAGAAGATCAAGATCGTGTTCCCGGTCCATCGCGGCTGCGCCTATGCCGACGGGCTGGTGTTCTCGGGCACGCTCGACGGGCGGCTGTTGGCGCTCGACGCCGCCACAGGGGCGCTGCGCTGGAGCGTGGCGACAGTGGAGCAGGACGACCATCGCACCATCACCGGCGCGCCGATCACCTTCGATGGCCTGGTGCTGATCGGTCATGGCGGCGCCGACTACGGCGAACGCGGCTACGTCACCGCTTATAACCAGAAGACCGGGCAGCAGCGCTGGCGCTTCTACACAGTGCCGGGCAGCCCGCAACAGAACGCTGGCGACCCGGCCATGCAAGCGGCAGCGAAGACCTGGGGATCTGAATTCTGGAAGCACACCGGCGGCGGAGGCACGGTGTGGAACGGCATGACCTACGATGCGGAGCTCGACCGGGTCTATCTCGGCACCGGCAACTCCGGACCATGGGACCCGGTCGCGCGCGATCCCGGCGCCGGGGACAACCTCTATCTCGCCTCTATCGTCGCGCTCGAGGCAAAGACGGGCAAGTACCTGTGGCACTACCAGGTGAACCCGCGCGAGGCATGGGACTACAAGGCGACCCCGAATATCGTCGCCGCTACGCTGGAGATCGCCGGCAAACCACGCAAGGTGCTGATGCAGGCGCCGACGAACGGATTCTTCTATGTGATCGACCGCGAGACCGGCCGGCCCATCTCGGCCGAGAAGCTCGGCAAGGTGACCTGGGCAAGCCGCATCGACCTGAAGACCGGCCGCCCGGTCGAGAACGCAGGCATCCGCTACGAGCATGGCGATGCGACGATCTGGCCGGGGCAGCTCGGCGGGCACAACTGGCAGAGCATGGCCTTCAGCCCCAAGGCCGGCCTCGTCTACGTCCCGACGATGCAATTGGGCATGCACATCACCAAGCATCCGGCACCGGACGAGATCAGCTTCGGCGGCTTCGCCGTTTCGCCGGTGATCGCTGACGCCCGAGACGGCAAAGGCGCGCTGGTCGCCTGGGACCCAGTGACGCAAAAGGCGCGTTGGCGGGTCGATCACCGTTTCTTGTGGAACGGCGGCCCGCTGGCGACCGCGGGCGGACTGGTGTTCCAGGGTGCCGCGGATGGGCTGTTCACTGCCTACGACGCTGCGGACGGCAAGCGGCTGTGGCAGTTCGATGCCGGGCTGGGGATCGTCAGTTCGCCGATCAGCTATGTGGTGAGCGGCAAGCAGTACGTGGCGGTGCTGATAGGCTACGGGGGCAGCAGCTATGGCCGCGGGCTGCTCAATGCCGGGTGGAAGTTCGGCGCCCAGCCACGCCGGCTGCTCGCCTTCGCGCTCGACGGCAAGGCGCAGCTGCCCTCCTCGGCACCGCCAGACTTGGCAGTGCACCCGCTGGACGATCCCACCTATCGCATCGATACTGCAAGCCTCCAGGAGGGCCGCACGATCTACACCTGGCACTGCGCCATCTGCCATGGGGTCGACGTGATCTCATCGGGAGCGCCAGCGCCAGACTTGCGAGAGTCCGCTATAGCCTTGTCGCGCGAGGGTCTCAGGCAAGTTGTGCTCGACGGTGTGCTGGTCAAGAACGGCATGCCGGCGTTCGAAGAACTGCAGCCGAAAGACGTAGATGGCCTCTACAATTTCATTCGGGCTGAGGCACGTAAGGCAAGGCCGATGGTCCGAAACACGAGCTGAGTTCTTTTATTTGCGATGCGGCGGCGACCCAGTTGTGGCCTTTCAGAGGGCGCTCGGCTGCATTCCGCAATCTGCCACGCGTTCATATTGTCATTTGGCTAGTCTGGCGCTTGACGGTGTTGGGTGAACGCCGTTGACGGGTGGATCGCGGCCCGGCAGTTTGCCTCCGGATTGGGTTGTGAGAAGAACGGGCGGGCAGCAGAGGATCGGGGGATGCAACGAACGCTGAGCTTTATGTCTGCCGCGGCGGTGACCTTGGGCGCAACTCTAACAATGCCCGCACAAGCGTCGCCGCGAACCGCGACTGCAGTCGCCGTCGTGCAAGCCCAGGTAGACGCCTTCAACAAGGGCGACGTGAACGCGTTCGCGTCGCTCTACGCCGACAACGTAGAGATCTTCGATCTTGGATCTGATGCGAAGCCGAGCCTCTCTGGCCGAGGTGCCCTGATCGCCCGTTACGAGCCGATGCTGAGCAGATACCATCCACGCGCTACGGTCCTCTCGCGCGTTGAGGCTGGCGCTTTCGTCATTGACAAGGAGCGCACCGAGGCGGGTGGCAGAGCAAGCGAGGGCGTCGCTATCTATCAAGTCGAGTCCGGGAAGATCCGAAGGGTCTGGTTCGCTCCCTAGTGGGCAGCACTTCAACCGAGATCCAGCGGCATCGCTAGTCTTGAACTTGAACCGCAGAGCCGCTCGGGGGTGCAGCGCATGTTAGCTGTCCTCACGTGGCCTTCGGCCGTTGACCCATAAGGCGCCGTTCCGGCCGCCCTTCTCGCTCACCACTTGCGGCCATTCAGAGACGCTCAGTCGCCTCCCACATCCTGCCACTTGTTCACGTTGGCTAGGCGCCAGTTTTCGCGGCTCGGTGGTGTTGTCTGAACCAACCCGACGGGGTGAAAGCATGGCGGTAGGGGACTCTGAGCACGTCGAGCGCCGCCTCAGGGCGACAGTAGAAAGCGGGACTGCCTTGTCGATCGCGGCCGACGGTGACTTCAGTTTGAGAGCAAGACCCGGAGTGCCGCTGGTCACGAAGCGGACTAGCTCTACATGCACGTTGTAGAGGACGAACGGCATGAACAG
>NZ_LR732509.1 GCF_902506425.1 Novosphingobium sp. 9U
GTCGATCGCCTTGGCAGTCACCAAACGCTCCCGGAAAAGCCACACCTTGGTTGCATCCGGCACCGTCGTCCAGGCCAAGACCCAGGAAACGCTGCAACGAGAGCCGGTCCTTGATCCGGAACCCGGTTGCATCGTCTGACAGCGAGTAGAGCGCCTGGAGCACCGGAATTTAAAACACCAGCACTGGGTCGAACGGCGAGCGTCCTTTGCCGCGAGGGCTACGACGCAGCGCGGCGACCAACGGTCCGCGGAAAAACTCGAAGTCGACCAACCCTGCCAATAACTCCAGCGAATCTCCTGCAGCGCTCAGCGCGTCGTGTCGGTCCAAGGGATGGAAACCACGCTGTCATGCCATCAGCGCCTCCGCTGTCGCGCCGACGCAGTGAATCAGCCCAAGCCGCTAGGCGCCAGCGGTCTTTTGAGGCGTCCAGTTGGCGCTACGAATCTGTGCTCTGAAGAGACAGATGATTGCACTGGCAGCAATATAAGCACTTGCGGCATGACCGTACCGGCCATAACCACCGCAATGCGGAACGAGCCCGTAACCAAGTTACGAGCTTCAGGGTATGTCATGTACAACGGACAGGATGGGCCATCATGGTCGGTAAGACCGAGCGGATCCTTTACCTCGACTCCTTACGCGCGTTCATCATGAGCATGGGCGTGATCCTTCACGCCGGCATGTTTGATCGATTTTGGTTCTCAAACTTTATCAGCGATGCATCGGGCCTGTTCCGGATGAAGCTGTTCGTGTTCATAGCCGGTTTTTTTGCGGTGATGCTCCACGATCGACGCGGTATGACCGCATTACGTAGGGAACGAATTGTTCGATTTGGGCTACCTTGCCTCCTTTTTATTCTGCTGGTGAATCCGATTGCCAATTTCTACATGTACCGCTATCTAGTCGCGCCAATTGGCTTGGGCGAGTTTTTCTCAGCCGATTTCACTTGGCCTTCTGACACTCCCGACCGGATTAATTGGCACCAGCACCTCTGGTTTCTTATTGTCGTTCTGGTCTATTGCTTGGCACTGCCACTGTTCCTCCGAGTAGCGCAGTGGCGGCCAATAGTCGCTGCGGCAGAATGGGTTGGGGGAGCAAAGGGGAGTGGACAAGGCAGGCTGCTTGCACTCGCGGTAGCCATGACAATGCTGCTCCTGGCGGGACGCACGCTCCACCACGTGCTATTTTACCGATTTCTTGCCGAGGGTCCGCTCAACTTTGTAGTCCAGGCTACATTGTGGTACTCAAGCTACTTCCTCCTTGGTATCCTCGCTTTTCGGCATCGCGGCTTGTTCCAAGCCATGCATCGGGCGCCCATTTGGCAACTCCTACTCGCCGCAACGGTACTTACAATCTCTGTACTGATATATCCTACGATAAGAACGTTTGGGAAAGCACCCGCTGAGCTTGTACAGCATATCGGTGATGGCTTCGCCGGCTTCTACATCAGTGTGGTCATGTTGATGATATTCTCACGGTATCTCAACATAGACAGCAAAGTGATCCGCTTTCTTTCTGACGCATCCTATACTGTATATTTGTTCCATTTCAGCTTAATCGCCGTTTTGGGCTGGTATATATATCTTCTTGATCTCGGCCCCTTGATGACCTACGTCATTACGATACTAGTGGTGTTTATCGCTTGTATAGCAATCCACTACGTTATCGTGGACCGGGGACCTTTGCCGCGACTGATTTTCAATGGCAAACTACCTCGTCGTGCAGAGGTTAACGCGCCGCGCTAAGCAATGGATTGTTCAGCCAAGCAAAGGCTTTGGCTGCACGTATCAGAGGCATTCTGTGATCGGCCGTAATGCCGATGCTGAGCGAAGGATCGCATATGAGCGACATTGCGAGATCCGCCACTTCAAGCAAGGGTGATCGCGCGACTAAGCCCCGACGGCAAGACATCCAGGGCTTGCGTGCAATCGGCGCGCTGCTTGTCGCTACTTTCCACATTTGGGTCGGCCGCGTGTCCGGCGGGGTGGACGTATTTTTTGTGGTGTCCGGCTTCCTACTCGTCGGATCGCTCGACCGCGAGTATCACGAAACGGGCGGCATAGACCTGCCCGCCTTTCTGTCTCGATTGGCCAAGCGCCTGCTACCGTCGTCCCTGTTCGTAGTGCTGATAATTCTGGTCACCGCGCCCTTGTGGATGCCACAGGTTGGATGGAGTCCGCTGACCTCGCACGCTATCGCGTCGACGCTGTACCTGGAGAACTGGCTTCTAGCCCGCTCGTCCGTCGATTATCTCGCGCGCGACGAGGTGGCGAGCCCTTTCCAGCATTACTGGGCAATGTCAGCTCAAGTGCAGAGCTTAGTCGTAATTGGCGCATTGATGTCACTGTTAGGCTTAGTTTTGCGTCGCACAACGCTGGATAGAAAAATAGCGTCACGCACGTTCCTTGCCGTGCTGATGAGCGTATCGCTCGCTTACTCAGTGTATGCGACTGCAGCCAACCAGCCACTCGCCTACTTCAATACATTTGCGCGACTCTGGGAATTCGCCATGGGCGGTCTGGTGGCAACGACTTTGCCGCGCTTGCATCTCTCTGAGCTCATACGGTTGATCGGGGGATGGGTCGGCCTGTTTTTGATTGTAAGCTGTGGCGTGCTGCTACAAGTGTCTACTGTGTTCCCTGGATATGCCGCATTGTGGCCGACCGGGGGTGCTGCTCTAGTACTGCTATGCGGAAGCGGCAAACACCCGGCCAATGTTGGCCGCTTTTTGTCGCTCTCGCCGCTTACCTGGCTGGGCGATATCTCCTATGCGCTCTATTTGTGGCACTGGCCGCTGCTGATTGCCTACTTAACCTGCAGCTACCACACGGTTGCACCCGTGGGAGCCGGCTTCGGTGTTCTCGGTCTCTCGGTGGTGCTAGCCTGGGCCACAACACGATTCGTTGAGAGGCCGTTTGGCAAGTTTCGCGATGCGCATATCTGGCGCAGCCTTGCTGTAGCAGGGGCATCTGCGGGCTTACTGGTAGGGGGTGCGGCAGCAGGACGTGTCTATCTCCGCATGGCGGCTCCCGCAGATCGCCTTTCTAAGCCCGACCCATTACTCTATCCTGGTGCTGCCGTGTTCGATCGGGGCTATGCAGCGACGGTAGGCAGTGTTCCGGTTAAGCCGGGGCCTTTGTGGATGCAAAAAGATATCTCGCCGCTATATGCGCGGGGTTGTCATGAGGCACTCGAAGGGGACAAATTGCGTAGTTGCAGCTACGGCAACCCTTCCGCCCCGCACGTGTTAGCCGTTGTCGGCGGATCGCACAGCGCACACTGGATTTCGGCGCTTCAGATTGCCCTGAAAGGCACGAGCTGGCGCATGGTCACTTTCACCAAAAGCGGTTGCCTCCTGCGTTCATTTGAGATCTCGGACACATCCTCTTGCTCCCGCTGGAATGCCAAGCTGATGAAGCGACTAGTTGAAATTCGGCCGGATGTCGTATTCACCCTAGCTACCCATGGTAACAATGGCGCAAAAGAACGTGTACCGCAGATTTTTGTGGACAGCTGGCGGACCCTTGTAGCGAATGGCATTGCCGTGGCGGCGATCCGCGACAATCCCTGGTTTGATTTTGTCGTTCCCGAGTGCATTCAAATCAACGGACCAAACAGCGAGCGTTGCCGCGAGACGCGAGCTGCGGCCCTTGCGTCCGATCCACTAGCAGCTGGACCACCATTCAGTCATGTCTATTATCTGGATCTAACCAATTACATCTGTACTAGCACATTTTGCCCGACAGTTGCCGGAAATGTTGTGATGTACAGTGACAAGCATCATATCACTAACACGTACATGCGCACACTTGCGCCGTATCTGGCCCGCCAGCTGCAACCGATCCTTGTAGCAGAAGGAACTTCTAAAAGCGAGTAGAGACCAGCTCCTCCCCGGCGTTAGAGCGCGCGCAATTTAACTAAATGGTTACACGAAGATGTCTGACACCAAAATAGATGCTGGCATGCCTCTGGTCTCTGTGGTGAGCGCCTTCTACAATCGCTCCGGCGAGGTCGCGGCATCGATCGGAAGCTTACTCTCGCAGACCTACTCCAATCTAGAAATCGTAGTGGTCGATGATGGTTCGCGCGACGGCACTGCCGACGCCCTGCGTGCCCTCAATCATCCGGGCATGACCATTATCAGCCGCCCTAATCGGGGGTTTGTTGCATCCATGAACGATGCGATCGCGGCAAGCAAAGGCGAGATCGTCGCAGTTCATGGCTCGGGCGACCTGTCCTTGCCCGAACGGATCTCCCGCCAAGTAGCGGTTCTATGCGAGCGGCCTGAAGTTGGCGTAGTAGGGTGCTGGGTCGAGAACGATGAGGCTGATGGTAGCGGAACGCGGATCTACAAAGCGCCCACACAGCTGCCGTTCCATCAGACCTTGCTTGAACGCAATTTGTTCACCCATGGCGAGACGATGTTCCGCCGCAAACTGTACGACCAAGTTGGCGGCTATCGAGAGTTCTTTCGCTTTGCGCAAGACCGGGATCTGTGGCTGCGTATCTCACGCTTGGCTGATTACGCCATCGTTCCTGAAGTGCTTTACCGTCGCTACAAGCCGAAAGGTGGGATTAGTACCGATCCTGAAAAGATGGTTCTCCAGGCCTACCTTTCGGATTTCGCTGTGCAATGTGCCAAACTCGTGGATGCAGGAGACCAAGATCCGATAGAGCGGCATGGTTATCTCGCCGGGTTCCTGCGCAAGCGTACAGCGAGTTTCGCCCGGAAGCTCGCTTGGTACGGTGCAAAGCTAATGGTGGCGGGTGACATTGAACGGGGCTGGGCAGTGATTGGCCGAGCTCGGCAAGAGCATACAACAAGGCAGGTCACCATGATTCATGCGCTTGCGGCAACTCACCGCCATCCATTTTTATGGGAGCAAGTCGGGCGCCCCGCCTTGGCACGCCGCCTAGCCAATTTCCGGCAATAACGCCTCGGCATCTGCAGACGCGTCAATGCTTTAACTTCTATCGTGCAAGTACACTGCCGAGCACAGGAACCTCGCTACGTTGCAGCGCATCAAGGAGGGCGCGCAGTGAGGCCAATGGCGTCTGATTGCGCTCCGCTACCATCACTGCGCCATCGCTCCCCCGCGCCAGCGCAGCAATGACGTCCGCCGGCTGCTCGCCCACGTCAATGATTGCAAAGGCGTAATCACTTGATAGGGCGCGCAATTGCGCCACAAGCGAAACCCGCTCAACAGTCTCACTGAGTGCCGAGATCTCAGGTCCCGTCGCCATCAAGTCAAGATTAGGGATCGGTGTTTCAACCACTGGCAAGTCGCGTCCTGACCCGCCGGCGAGCAACGATGTGACTCCAAAGTCATTGTCTATGCCAAACAGCACATGCTGTGTGGGTGCAGGGAAGTTAGCGTCCACGAGTAGGCCGCGCACTCCAAGCTGCGCGACCAACACAGCCATGTTTGCGGCGATCCCCGCTGTATCCTCGGTACCAACCCCAGCCAATACCAGGATTCGCGCTGGCCTGCCGCGAAGCTCCTCGGCATTGAATAGCATTGAACGTAGCGCCCGCAGCTTCAGTACAAGCGGATCAGCGGGATCATAGGCTGCAACTATGGCAGGGCTAACCCCACTTGCGTCAGGATCAATCAAGCCGGAGGACTGGTGTGCAGTAACCGCGCGGCTCGTCGTCTCGGGTGAAACAAGCCCCAAATCCACCACCGCCTCGGCGAAGCTCGCCCCAGTGCGTTGGCGATAACCGTCGATCTGCTCGAGATGTTCAGGCGAGAGCGCTCCCGTCTCGATCAGGGTTGCGGCAAGTGGTTCGGCGGAAACGGACGTGCTCTGCGCCGCCTGTGCACCGGATTGCGAACGCAGCTTCATTCGGCGCTTCCTAGAACGGCGAAACGTTTACCGAGATCGGCCAGCACGGGCAGCCCTGTATAGGCTTCCAGCCCCGCTGTGCTCCGAACATGTGGCGAGAACCATTCTAGCACAAACGCAATGCCGAGACCCAGTAGAAGTCCGCTAAGAAGGCCAAGCAGCAGCCGCAGCGACACGTTAGGGCTGGACGGCAACGTCGGGGCAACGGCGCGGTCAAGGAGGCTGACGTTGGTAATTGGGATTTCGCTCTGCAATCGGACCTCGTTTAGACGATTTGTAACGGCATCGTACGCGGCACGGGCGCTGTCCACGTCGCGCTGCAGCACCGACATTTGATCCTGGGCACCTGAAAGACGCAGGACACGTTCACGCTGAGCGCCGACCAATTGTTGGAGTGTGCTAAGGCGGGCATTGGCTGCAGCGCTGTCTGTCTGGACCGCAGCAATTGCCGTACTCACCGCCTGACTACGCCGGGCGTTCAATTCGCCAAGTTCCGCTTGGGCAGCGACTACTAGAGGGTGCCGCGATCCCAACGTCTGGCGCAACTGCTGGAGCTCGGCCGACTTCGTCGCGATCTGCCCATCCAATCCTTGCACAACTGAAGACTGCTGGGCGTTTGAAGATTGTCCAACGTTGCTACCTGCACGCGCACGCGCCTGGGCCACATCACCTTGCGCTGCCGTCAACTGTTGCGACAGCGAGGCGAGTTGTGCTTGCTCGATGTCGAAGCGCCCTGCGCCGATCAGCCCACGCGCCTGCTGGAAGCTAGTCAGTCGCGCCTGCGCGCCTTCTAATCGACGCCGAGCATCGCCGATCTGACTTTCGAACCATTGCGAATAGACGCGCGCAGGGTCAATTCGGAGTTGCAGCTGGGTCTGCACATAGGCTTCCGCAAAAGCCGTGGCGAGACTAGCGGCTTGTTCCGGATCACTGCTGACATAGTTCACGGCTAGCACATTGGTGTTGCGGGTCGGCAGGACTTGTAGCGGCGCTGCCAATCGCCGTCCGAGCCATTCGTCGAACGGGAGCGAAGTTCGAGCGGATTGCCGGTAGCTTTCGACCAAATCCGGCCTCTGCTCAAGCTTCAGATTACGAACCACACGCTGTGCAACATAGGTGCTACGAATGATATCCGCTTGAGTGCCAATCGCGGATTTCCCGCCACCAGTGCCTTTGTTGCTGACTGGGTCAGCCTGCGAGCTATCAAAAAGCAACGTGGCAGCAGCTGTGTACTGACGCGGCGATGTCCACGTCCATATGACAATCCCTGCAAGCATGGTAAGCGTCACCAGGCCGATGAGCTGCCAGCGAGAGCGTAGCGCGAGCAGGTAATCCCATCCCATCATTGCATTGTACCTTCGGGAGCTAGGGTGTCATGCTGGGAAGTCAGTCGCGCAGCGGCAGACATCGCCAGTAGGAATTGCGGCGCAAGCACATCTTCGAAGACTAGGCACATTTCGTTATCCTGAAGGCGCGCAAGCGCAGGCGTCAGTGCCGAAACCAGCGCCTCCGCCGCGACTTCTTCAGCATCGATGATACGCAAAACTTCGTTGACGTCGTTAATAGTGAATTCGAGCTTGGTCGCGGCGAGCCGGGCCACCTCTTCTATAGCCCGAGCGGAAAAATCCGAACGTGTGACGAGGGTCTCGAAAAGTGCATGATCCCGCGCGTTAGTGCCGCGCCAAATCGCGAGGGCGCGGCTCGATCCCGATAGCACGGCATGCTCATCCGCGTAACGGCGGTCATGCTCAATCGCGTGGAGGCACGTGTGTAGACTGAACAGGCGCATGTGGTAGGGTGACCCACATACCAACCAACGCAGCAGTGACAGAGCCGGAGAAAGAACTGTAAGCCCGATTGCTCGACTAGTGGTATCGATGAAGCTCTCCACCTCCCCATCATCGAGTGGCGACAAGCCAACTGGCACAAGATGGCGGCGCACGGAGGCATGAACGTCGATTAGCTCGGCAACATCGCTCGAGATGCCGACGCAGACAATTCGCGCCCGCGCGCGCATGTCGGAAAGTAGCTTGACCAAGAGCGCGAGTTGCGCCTTGGTCTCGGCATCCAGTCGATCAAATTCGTCTAAGATTAGGATGAGGTCATCGCGGCTCGCGCGTACCAGCAGGGAAGCAAATGCCCGAGGGGTTGGCAGATCCCTTAAAGCGGCTACTGCATCAGCGAAATCGTCTTCCGTCATGCCGAATGTACTAGCGTCCAGGTCATCAAGATAGGGGAGCACCAAGTCCCCAAAGCCGCTACCCCCTGCACACGACTGATACAGCACGGTGGCTCCCCTCTGGTCGGCCAGGTCCCCGAACACACGAACTAGTGAGGTTTTGCCGCTGCCGCGTGGACCAAAGATCACAGCGTGCATACCGCTATCGATGACAGACGTGCAAAGCAGATCTAGCTCGCGAGCGCGGCCAAACAGGTCACGTGGATTCTCGACTGGTTGGTTCGCGCCAAACAGCCGGATAGCAAGCGCGCGGCTGCGCTCTGCAATCCGTGTGTCGCGCTGCCGATCGACCGTTGCTGATAGGGGCGCAGAAGCCGACCGGCTAGGCATAGCCGCGGCGCTGGCGGCAAGCGCAAGAGGATCGGGCAGACGCTTCTGCCGACGGCCAACGCCTTGCAACCAAGCGCGTATCTGCTGAGCCAAAGCGGCCAGCCCTTCCTTACGTCGTCTTCTGGTCACTTAACCTCCACCTGCAGCTGTCGTCTTCGCACAGTCGGTATGATCTTACCAAGCGATATGCGTAGCTCCATTTGCAGTGTTCATCATGCCGCGTTCAGTCGAGTGTCGGCGTATGCTTCTGGGTGAAGCAGCCGTTGCCCGATTTCGGCCCAAGTTGGAAATCTGCGCGGCGCAACAGTACCGGATCGGGACAGCGCTGCCCCGAACGCCGCACGCATGGATCCGGTATCACCCACACGATAGCCAAAGCGAGAGGATACGGTGCCAGCAGCGAAATCGGGGCACGCAGCTGGCAGGCCCAAATATTCGTACTGGGCGAGCTTGAGACTTGATTCTGAGAGATATTCCACACCAGGCGCAAACTTATAGGGGGCCAATCCCACCGCAGCGTGTTGCACAAAAGGTAGGGTAGCGCGAAATGGCATTTCATCGTGGATCGTGACGTTGGCAGGCGCCTCGAACTGATGCCCACAGCCGATAACATGAAACTGCACGTCGGGAAACGCAGGTGCAACTTCGCGGAAGAAGCTAGGGTCGAACAGCATGGAGCCTACCGATACCGCAGCACGTACGCCATCTGGATAAGGACTTCTGCCGATATTTGTGAAATCACTAGGCTCAATACCAAAGCCAATGCGCCGCAACCGCTGAGGGCCTGCCCAGGCGAAATCGTCCGCCATCAAGGACGAGCGCAGGCTGACATGCTCGATTAACCCCGCATCCTTAACCAGTCGTCGTCGAACGAAGGGGTGAGCGCCCACTGTGTCGAGACGATCGGTAGCGTAGTAGATAATTTGCGCTCGGGCATTTAGCCGACGAATGCGGCGAAGCAGGATCGCCGCGACGCTGGCCTCAACCACCACATAGTCCGCTTCTGCGAACAATCGGTCGACGTCCCGATTGGGTAATGCGGCATAAAGCGGAAATAGGAGCTCCATCACCTTGTCAGTAATCGGGGAGCCTGTTGCGAAGGGATGGAATGCGGTGCGCCAAAGATAGCAGCGGATACCGTCTACAGTCTCGATCCTGTTTGCGCGATCCCACAGGAACAGCCGCGAATCGCCCTTCCGTTTCGACAGGTGGCTAAAGCGAGTGGATATGAATGACACATCGTATCCCGATTGCGCCAGCGCGTTGGCGAGCGGGTGAATGCTCGCTCGCTTGGCGGTGCGATAATCGTGATAAGCGGACAGGAAAACGATGCGCTCGGTTGTCATCTGTGCTTGCCCGTCAGGTCTGCCGCGGTACCGCCTGCCGCCGCGCGCTTATACAATGCAAGCATGTCTTCTGCCCGCTCTTCCCAGGTAAAGGCATGGCGCAGCGCCGCCACAGACGCATCAGATACCGTCACATCGCGCGAAGCTGCAAGCAAGGGCGCCAGCGCGGAGATATCGCCCACGTCATAGGTTGTCTCAACCTCAGCCACACTCGTGATTGCAAGATTCCCGGGAATCCGTGTGCACACGATTGGTACCCGTGCGATCAGCATCTCTAGAAGCACAGTGGGCAAGCCCTCCTGCTCAGAGGCCAGCACGAATACATCGCTGTCCGCGACCATCGCGGCCACCCCTGCATCGTCCACAAAGCCGTGAAACGTCACGCGATCTTTGACACCAGTGGACTGTGCCAGCGCTTCTAGCTCCTCACGCTGGTCACCACGACCAACGATGTGAAAATGGGCGTTTACGAGTTCCGGCCGGCCGAGTGCGCGGATGACATCGCCGACCCTCTTCACTGGATCGAGCCGACCGATAGTGATGATTGCAGGCGCCCCGGCGAGCGTACCGGGACCGGGCCGAGATGGCGGAGCTGCAAGGTCGCCACCCAATACACAGTTAGGGATGATAATGGTACGTTTTGCTGAGATCCCGCGGTCCTTCAGCCAGCCATACCAAGCGTCCGTCAGCAGGACGGTCCCTGCACCTTTCTCGAACAAAAACTTCTCGGCTGTGCGATCCCATACTGCCTTGAACGCAGCATTGGCTGACGAATGCGCACCGTAAAACGCATGTGGGGTATATACAAAGGGCTTACCCTGCAGCTTGGCATGCAACGCTCCGGCAACCGCGTACTTCGAACGTGCGCCATGGACATGGATCACGTCGGCCCAAGCGATATGCGATCGCAACTGGGTGGCTGACGCGTGGAACGATTTGTAGGGCGTCTCCACGATCTCAGGGTGAAGTGAGGCAACTTTGACCTCGTGCCCGCTGCCGGTAAGCGCGCGGGCCAAGCCGTGAATGTGGCGTGCTGTGCCACCGCCACCTTTGAGCGGCTCAAAGTCCTTGTGAACCTGAAGAATGCGCATGGTCTCAGGCCGCCTGCGTCACGCCATTCGTCGCGTAACCTAGGTCGCGCATGATTGCGACCAGCGCGTCCCGCGCCGTCCAAGCTGGCTGCCAACCGGTGCGCGCAGAAAGCTTAGAGGGATCGCCCAGCTGCTGAAGACGATCGATCTTGCGGAAGCGTGAGGGATCGCTTTCGATCTGGACCTGCTTGCCCATGATATCGCCCATGAGCTTGACTAGCTCAGCCACGTTAAGCTCGCGCCCTGTCGATAGATTGAAGATGTCGCGTGCCTCGCCCTCCAGAACATGGCCAAGCACCGCGACAAAACCCGCAGCAACGTCGTCGACATATATATAGTCGCGCTTGGGTGCAGTGTTGCCCAGCTGGATCACTGGCTGGTCGTCCCCCGCAGCGATCTGCTGGAGAATGTCCGGGATCAGGTGGCCGTTGGGATCGCCTGAACCGATGGTGTTGAACAGCCGTACGGCATGCGCACGCGATCCGGTGCGATCAGCCCATCCACCAATCTGGTATTCATTAGTCAGCTTAGTGATAGAATAAACGTCAGTGGCGCCGGTGCCGGTGGTTGCCTCGTTCAGAGGCCCTTCGTCCCAGCGATAAACCGCGCCACTCGACGCCATCACCAGGTTGCGGCACTCAGCCGCTTCCATAGCTTCAAGCAGCGACTGAGTGCCCATGATATTGACCTCCATCGCCAGGTGCGGCTCGCGCTCGCAGGTGGGAATGTGATGCACAGCGGCCAGATGCAGCACCGCATCTGGACAATACTCGGCTAGTGCCGCCTTCATCCCCTCGCGATCGCGGATATCAGCATGAATCGGCGTCACACTCTCTGTCTGCTTTGGGAGGGGTAGCCCGACATACCCACTGTCCAGTGCTACCACATGACAACCGAGATCGGCGAGCAGCGCGACTGCCCTTGACCCAATGAAGCCAGCCCCGCCGGTTACTAGAACCCGGTTAAAAGGAGGGCGCTCAGGCCGGAAACTCACTGGATCGATCAACGTGCAATCTCCTGATAGCCGTCCACAACGAGCATTCCCTTTGTGGCGGGTCGGTGAAACTCCTCTGCCCCTGCGTTATTGAGCCGACGTTTAGCCTAGGCCCGTTTCGAACAAGGGCCCGGTCCTGAAAACGGCCTGGCCTGCTCTCGCATAAGCGGAAGCAGTTTTTATTTCGTTGCGTTTTGTGCTGCTACAATCTGTTTCCTCAACCTTGTAGGGTGCACATCAGGGTTGGTAAAGCACGGCATAAGAGGACAAGCGCATGACAATGGGGACGATTGGCGGTCTTGGTGCTGCTTACCCGCTCATTTCCGTCATCATTCCAGTCTACAACGACACGAAGCGCCTCATATTGTGCTTGGAACGACTGAAACGGCAGACCCTTTCCAAGCTCACTGAGGTTATCATAGTGGACAATGGCTCCACTGAGGATCTGGAGCCTGCTCGACAACGCTTCCCTGACGCGGTTTGGCTAACCGAAGCGATGCCGGGCTCCTATGCTGCGCGAAATCGGGGGATTGCGGTAGCGCAGGGCCAAATTCTAGCTTTTACCGATTCCGACTGCCTGCCAGAACCTCAATGGCTCGAGCACGGCATAGCACCACTCATGACTGACAAACCGCCAAGTTTCGTGGGTGGTCGGATCGACCTGCTGACCACCAGCAATGCACGGCTAAGTGCGGCTGAGCTGTTTGATTTGGCTGTGGGCTTTCCACAACAGCGCTTTGTGGAGCAGGTGCATTTTGCAATGACGGCCAACATGCTGACGCGAGCGGAAACGATGACACGGGTCGGCCCTTTCGCCATCTCCATGAAATCGGGCGGCGACCGAGAATGGGGCACTCGGGCCTGGAAAATAATCGGCCCGGGCCTTTACGTTGATGATGCAGGTATTGGCCATCCCACACGCTCGACGCGCCCTGAGGTATTGAAGCGTATTCGCCGCGTTGCCGGTGGCGAATATGATCGCAAACCGGGATGGGGAGCGGCCCTCGCCTTTTGCGCACGACACCTACCGCCGCCTCGTCGGGCCTTTCTGGACATTGCCGCTATCAGCCCAGAAACCGCGCCGCTTATGACAAAGTTGAGAGCCATGGTCTTTGCCTACGGCACTCGTTTTTCCCTGATGCGGTATCGTCTTGCTCTACAGTTCGGAGGGGAATCCACCCGGTCATGATCGCTTTACGCATCGAGTGCCATAACCTAAACGAGCGCAGGAATGGAAGCGGGGCGGAAGATTGGCCAAGAAGGCTGTGATAGAAATGACACGGGCAAGCCTGATTACATGCTGTGCTGGCGCGTCGCTCATGACTGTGTCTGTACACGCGCAGGAGAACCGCGTCAGCGTGGGAGCGCGCGTTGTAACAGTCTATGATAGTAACCAGCTACGGTTTGGGGATCAGCGGGTGGACGGCCCAAAAGACAACACGTCGATCGCCCCGGGAGCGACCATTGACATCAATCGTAACTTTGCGCGGCAGCGTGTGTATTTACAGGGCGCAGCGGAGTACGTGTTTAACAGCCGCTATCGCTTCCTAAACCGCGAGAGCCTGAACTTCACGGGAGGAGCTCAGCTACGTTTCGGTCCTCGCTGCCAGATCAATCCGTCGGCGGCGCTTTTTCGTGCCCAGTCCGACCTAGAGGATCTGGGCGTCGTAACTAGCAATGTGGTGACCATTCAAGATTATTCCATCAGCGCCAGTTGCTCCCGGCCGGCCGGGTTCTTCCCTGTAGTGTCCGGCTCGATCCAGCGAACGGATAACGCCCGTCGGACTGAGCGCAACCAGACTAGCAAAGAAGGTAGGCTTGGCATTGTATGGCGCAGGCCAAGTCTGGGCGAAGCGGAACTGTTTGCACAGGTTGTTGAGATCCGAAGAAATCGGCTCCTAGCTGCTCAAACTGACTTCGTCCGAGACACCACCAATGTTAAAACATTGGGGCTCCGCCTCGCCCGCAGTGTCGGCACCCGCATTGCGACGGAGGTGCAGGCTGCTTATACTCACGCCGATCCAGCTCCAGGCATCCGTGGCTATTCCGGTGCTACCTATCGTGGCCAAGTGACATACGATATCGCGCCCCGCCTGGGCATTTCTGCAAACCTGGGTCGTGCGCTCAGCGGTCGGGGGAATCTCGGTACCAGCTACTACGTTAGTGACAGTGCCGAGTTGAAGATCCGCGCGAAGTTATCAGCGAAGACGTCGGCCGGTGCCGGTATCGAAGCCGCCAAAATCCAGTTTCGGGGCGAAGACCCTATTTTTACGGCTAACAGGCGCGGAACCGATTATCGATACACAGTAAGCGGTAATGTCAGCTATGATCTAGCGCGCACGATTGGCCTGAACCTTGCGTCTCGGTACCGGCATCGCGATGCAAACAATGGCATCTTCGATTACTCAAGCTTCGCCACTACTGTGACTGCCTCGATCAAGTTCTAGCTACGGAGAAGATCGCGATGAACGCGTTAAAGAGAGTCGGCGTGATCGCCGCGCTGATCGTCGCAGTGCCTTATGCTGCGACTGCACAGACCGGCGAAGCTGGGTATCGGCTTGGCGCTGAGGACCAGATCGAAGTGCAAATTTATGGTACCGGCGGGGTTACTGTCCGGACCCGGATAAAGTCGGACGGATCAATTACCCTGCCCCTCGTCGGTCGGGTCCAAGCCGCTGACCAGACCACCCAAGCCTTAGCTGCGAACATCACCGCGGCACTAAAGCGTGGCGACGTCATAAGGGATCCAATCGTCAACGTTGAGATCGCAACCTATGCAAGCCGGATGGTGACCATGCTGGGCGAATTCGGCTCACCGGGCCTGCTCCCGCTCGACCGCCCGCTGTCGCTAACGGAGATGGTAGCGCGCGTTGGAGGCTTGCGTAATGGGGCGTCTGACACCGTGCTGCTGCGACACGCCAGCGGCAGTACCGAGCAGCATAACCTAGCGGCCATTGCTAAGGGCGAAGCCCGCGACGTGGCGCTTCAGTCAGGCGACGCGGTTTACGCCATGGGTGCACCGCAATATTACATTTATGGTCAAATTGGCAACGCCGGTCTTTACGCTATTCTGCCACAAATGACGGTGCGCCAAGCACTAGCCCGCGCCGGGGGGCCAACATTGGCCGGCTCGGAGCGCAAAATTACTTTGTATCGCGACGGCAAGGAGCAGGATGCGGAATTAACCGCACTGGTCCAGCCCAACGACGTACTGTTCGTACGCGAGCGCGTGTTCTAATTTTGGAGCATGGCCCCACCTTCTCGACGTTGTGGGCAGCAATGGTCGATCGCGCCATCTCAGGAGGACGATCCGCCTGTACAAAATAGTAGCTGCGGCGCTACAAGGGCTGCAAGGGCTACATGGAGCAGGCTGGAGTGGACGCCAAAAGCAGCACGCAGGGAGCGATGCGGTCTGTAGCGGCTGTGCGATCAACGGCGGACGCCCTACAGACAGTGCTACCGCCGCATGCGCTCACCTTTGACCTTCCTTTAGCAACGCTAGGCCGGTGGCGCATCGGCGGACCGGCTGACGTAGTAGCATCTCCCGAGAGCATCGAAATGCTACGCGAGGTTATGGCGATAATCACTAGAACCGGCGTTCCGCATGTAATTGTCGGTGACGGCTCCAACCTTCTTTATGATGATGCCGGCTTCCGCGGCGTGGTCGTGCGCATCGGCCGGGCGTTTGGTGGCTTTGCTCTTGACGAGGACGGTGTGGTGAACGCAGGCGCCGGGTCTTGGGTGCCGTGCTTTGTTCGACAGGTTATCGATGCCGGCTTGGCAGGTGCTACGCACGCAATTGGTATTCCTGGTACGCTCGGTGGCCTCCTCACGATGAATGGGGGCAGCCAACGTCGCGGCATAGGTGAGAACGTCCTATCGGTAGACGTCTTGGAGCGTGACGGCTCATTGGTTCGCATTGAGCAAGCCGATCTTGACTATCGCTATCGGCAGTCTGCACTTCAGACCCGGGCTGCCGTCGTGCTTTCCGCCCGCTTTCATTTCGCTTTGGCTGATCGTCATACGTTACGCCAAGAGGCGATTTCCATTCTAGCCGCGCGCCGTGCAAAGTTCCCGCGAGTGCGTGCGAATTGTGGCTCCGTGTTTGTTAGCGACCCCGCACTCTACAACCTGATCGGTCCTCCTGGCATGGCAATCGAGAAAGCCGGACTGAAGGGATTCTCTATCGGAGGCGCGCAATTTTCTCCCGACCATGCCAATTTCATTGTTAATAATGGCGGCGCGCGCTCACAGGATGTGCTGGAACTGATTGCGTTGGCCCGCTCACGGGTGCAGGCGCTAACCGGGATTGCCATGGACGCCGAAGTTCGCCATCTCGCCCCGGATGGTACGCTGCGTCCTGCTCACGAGGTTGGACATAACCTTACGTCCAAGGCTACGTTATATTCATAAGTATCAGCCAAAAGGTGCCGCGATGACTCCTGCTGCCACTTCCCTCGCCTCGGTGATGAGCAAGAACACCGGGGCGGACCGTGAGCAACTTGAAGCCCGGTACTTAGAAATCGAAGCGTCCAGGCTAGTGGGCGAGGTCCGTATCAGCGGCGCTAAAAACAGCGTTTTGCGACTGCTCGCCGCTTCCTTGCTCACCCCTGAAACGGTCACTCTTCACAACTACCCTGCCGAGCTGCTGGACGCAGTTGTTCATGTCGGAATGCTGGAGGCGCTAGGGAAGCGCTGCACTGTTTCAAACGGCACACTGACCATTGCGGAGGACAAGACACCACCGAGCGATCTTGAGTGGAACGGTCGTTCTATTCGTAACACTCTGTTGATTTTAGGTGCGCTCGTAGCGCGGACCGGGGCTGGCAGCGTTCCCATGCCGGGTGGCTGCAATCTTGGCGACCGCAAGACCGATCTGCATGAATTGGTTCTGACGAGGCTCGGCGCAAAAGTATGGTACGAGGGCGAGCGGTTGTTCGCAGAAGCGCCAAACGGCTTAACAGGAACCGATATCGTGCTGCCGATGCGTTCTACCGGTGCGACCGAAAACGCGCTGATCGCCGCCAGCCTTGCGCGTGGAACAACCCGTTTGTGGAACCCACACATTCGCCCGGAGATCCTCGACCTTGCCCGTTTCCTTGAAGCGATGGGTGCGAAGGTGAGCGTCTTTGGGCAAGAATCGATTGAAATCACCGGAATTGAACAGCTTGACGGTATCGTCCACCGCGTGATGCCGGACAACATGGAGGCGATGACATGGCTGATCGGCTCGGTTATAACTGGCGGTGATGTTGAAATCCATGATTTCCCTGCTCAAGACCTAGAAGTGCCTCTGATCTTCCTGCGCGAAAGCGGTGCCAAGGTGTTCCTGTCGGGCAGTACCGCAATTGTTCGTTCAGGGCGACCTTATCCCATCGAGATTTCTACCGGCCCCTACCCCGGCATCAATTCGGACATGCAGCCGCTATTTGCAGCAATGGGCGCATGTGCCCGCGGAGAGTCACGTATTGTCGACCTGCGGTTTGCCGGTCGCTACGATTACCTACAGGAATTTGCGAGAATGGGCGTCAACAGTGAGGTTCGCGGCGACACCGCCTACATCCACGGAGGAGGGCAGCAAGGTGGAACGATCCGCGGCGCTGAGGTAAGGGCACTGGACCTGCGTGCAGGCGCAGCGCTGTCGCTGCTTGGAATGGTCGCCGACGGTTGCACGCGCATTGCTGATGCGTGGCAGATCGAACGTGGTTATAATCAGTTTCTCGCTAAGGCACGAGGCCTTGGCGCGGAAATGCGGTACGGTAGGTAACATCTTGGGGAACGCTTTCGGACGCCAGACGGCATTCACCACGGCGGACCAGTTCCAGCCTACAAATCCGCTGCGCGCTGCCCTTCAGGCCTCACGGCGCCATTTCATCTTTGCCGGTGCGTTTTCCGGTCTGATCAATATCCTCTATCTTGTGCCCTCGATCTTCATGCTCCAGGTTTATGACCGGGTAGTTCCGACGCGAGGCACAACGACGCTGGTTGTTCTTTCCGTCATCTTAGCAGTGTCGCTGATCGTTTTTGCTATACTGGACGCTGTACGCATGCGCCTGCTGCTCAGGGCAAGCGTACGATTGGAGAAGATGGCGGCAGCCAATATTCTCCACCGTATCTTGGGTGCTAACGGTGCTACGCCTTTCCAGCGTGCACAGGCAATGCGCGACTTCGACACTTTGCGCGGCACGCTCACCGGACCGGCTATCGTTGCGTTGTTTGATGCGCCTTGGGCACCAATCTACATCATTATCTCGTATTTGCTGCATCCGCTCATTGGGCTGCTGGCACTATTAAGCTCGCTGCTGCTGATCGGACTGGCGGTTTGGAGCGACGTAGCGACCAAGAAGCAGCTTGATCAGACCGGCAAGCATTCCTCTGCCTCTTACCGTAGTCAGGACTATTCCATTGGCGCATCCGAAGTCGCTCGTGCGCTGGGGATGCGGAATGCCTTGGTGACCCGCCACCTAGTGGAGCGTGCAGATCTTGTTCGCCAGCAAGGTCAAATTGCTTCCACCTCGGGCGGTTTTCTAGCGGTCACCAAGTTTTTAAGAATGCTGCTTCAGTCGATGGCTCTGGCGTTGGGGGCATACTTAGCGATCAATCAAGAGATTTCCGCCGGAGCGATCTTTGCCGCCTCATTGATCTTGGGCCGTGCTCTGCAGCCGGTCGAGCAAATTCTAAACGCGATGAAGAACGTGATGGGCGCACAGAATGCTTACAAGGGCTTGGACACATTCTGTCGCTTGCCCGACGTCACCGTCGCGCCCACCGCGCTGCCTGAGCCCAAAGGCAAGCTTGAAGCGGAGAACATAGTGGTACGGGCACCAGGTAGTGACCGGGTACTGCTTCATAATCTGAGTTTCACGATCAACCCAGGCGAGATTGTCGCGCTGGTCGGGCCTAGCGGTGCCGGCAAGTCGACTCTGCTCCGAGTCTTAGCCGGCGCGCTCGAGCCAGATGAAGGTGAAGTGCGGATCGACGGGGCACGCCTAGATGATTGGGATCGCGAAGAATTGGGCCGGCACCTCGGCTACATGCCACAAACTCCAACGCTGTTCCCTACGACCGTTCACGGGAATATCTCGCGCTTTCGGGCCTTCACGGACAATCCCAGCACCGAACTAGACCGCGAGGTGGTGGCCGCGGCACAGCTAGCGGGTGCGCACGAACTGATCCTGCGCTTTTCTCAAGGCTATGATACACAACTGACAGTTCGTGAGGGAGGCGGGTTATCATCGGGGCAGCGCCAAGTGGTTGCGCTGGCAAGGGCGCTGTTCGGCCAGCCTAATATCCTTTTCCTTGATGAACCTAATGCCCACCTGGACATAAGCGGGGAAGCGCGTTTGCTCCAGACGCTGACCGAACTGCGTGCGCGCGGAGCGACGGTGATTGTATCTACTCATCGCACCGGACTGCTGCAGGCAGTGGACAAGATCATGGTGTTGCGCGACGGCGCGATCCAAGTCTTCGACGAGCGATCCAAGGTAGTCCGTTTCGAGACAGCCGAACCGTCGCGCGGGGAAAAGGTACCTAGTCAGCAACATCCAGGCGAGCTTGGTAACGATCGCCCAAAGTCTGAGGAAACAAGCGCGTGAGCGGCGAGATTGTGCAACGTTCACAAGAGATCATACCGGCACCGCTAACCATCGGCGAACGGTTGAAGCTCGATGACTCTCCCAAAACAACAATTTGGGTCGGCGTTGCAGTTGCAGTGCTGTTCTTCGTAGTTTTGCTGGGCTGGGCCGCGATCGCGCGGCTTGATGCCGCTGCTGGCGGTGAGGGTCAGGTTGCGGTGTCAGGAAACCGACAGACTGTCCAACACCGCGATGGTGGCATCATCCAACAGCTTGATGTGCGTGAGGGACAGCATGTTCAGGCTGGTCAGATCTTAATTCGCCTTCAGGGCGCAGAGGTCGCCGCAACCGAGCGAGCTTTGGCGGGCAGCGTGATCGACCTTCAAGCACAGCGAGCCCGACTGGAAGCCGATATTCGCGGCACCCCTATTGCTTGGCCGGCTTCTTTTGCAGCGGCAACGGGTGATGACAGGGCGCTGGTTGAGCGTGCAAAGCAGCTTCAGATCGCGCAACGAGCCGCGCGCTCAAGCTCGCTTGCGGCCAACCGCGCAGTGCTACGCCAGCAGGAGGCTGAGGTGGCGAACGAAACCACAGGCTATTCTGCGCAGGCGCTGGCCTCCCGGGAGCAGCGGGCTTCGCTGCAGCAACAACTCGAAAGCACACGCAAGCTGGCGGATGAAGGCTATGTATCGCGTAACTCAGTTCGAGCAATCGAGCGGTCAATCCAGCAGCTCGAGGGCAGCAATGTTGAATATGCCTCACGCGCGGCAGCTAGTCGTGAGCAAGTGGGCCAAGCCCGACAGCAATCGATTGTAACGAGCCGGAAGTATGTGGAAGATAGTGCCACATTGCTTCGCGATACGCAGTTTCAGCTCAACGAAGTAATGCCAAAGTGGCTGGCGGCCAAGGACCAGCTGGAGCGCACGTTGATTCGTGCTCCGCTAGCAGGTCGTATAGTCGGCCTGCGGGTCTTTTCGAGAGGCGGCGTAATCCAGGCAGGGCAGCCGATTTTAGATATTGTTCCTGACGCCGCGCCTCTGGTGGTAAAGGCGAACTTCTCGCCTGGCGATATCGACGGCGTCTATGAGGGACGCCAAGCGGAGGTAAAATTCCTCTCGCTGCATGAGCGCGACCTACCGATCCTGCTCGGGACCGTGCGCAACGTATCGGCTGATGCATTGCTGGATGAGAAGTCGGGGCGCAGCTATTTCACCGCTGAAATTATCGTTTCAGAGTCGCAAATTGCGATGCTCAAAAAAATTCGTGGCGCCGACACTGGCATTCGTCCAGGTGTCCCCGTACAGGTTCTAGTTAAACTGCGGCCCCGCACGGCTCTCCAGTACATGCTCGACCCGCTGACAGAAGCCTTCTCGAGATCGCTGCACGAGCAATAACGGCCGCTGTTTGGGCTCGACCTCGTCAAAGCAAGCCGAGACAAATGTGCGGCAAAGACAGTGAGTGCCGATAAGTGTTGGCGCGGTGGGCACATCGTTCCCTTGGTCTTGGAAAACGGGTGGCGATATGAGGTCTTGGACCGAACTTCGGTTTCCCAGATCTTGCGTCAACCGGCAGGCAGATTGTCACCCTGCGTGATCGACGAGTTATCGTGGTATTTCAATCGATCAGCATTGGATGGCATGTGCATCAACATAGCGGCCTTCGATTGGCGCGGGCTGTGGCCACCATTATAGGGACTGCCGCTCTTCTCTTGGCCTTGGTACCGTGGGCAGGCGCCTGGGTAGTAGAGGTCGATTGGCTCGCGCCGGCTTGGCCACTGGTGTTTGCACTGACGATCGGGGCACTAGTGCTGTCCCGCGCACGCGGAGCCGGAGCGGTCACTGCTTCGATAGCGCTGGGGCTGTGCACTCTCACCGTCCTCGCCCAGCCCAGATCGGCAGCTAACCCACGTGAAGGTATTCGGCTGCGGGTGGTTACGCACAATGTTTGGACTGACAACGTCGATGCATCCGGCACCGCCGCAGTTCTAGAGCGATCCGGTGCCGATATACTTTTTCTACAAGAAACCGAAGGCCAGTTCGCTTCTGTACTTCCCGTGCTCGCGCGCACGTTTCCTTACTCCAGCGGTTGTAAGCATCGTTGCGCATTGATTATATTGTCTCGCTTCCCCATCGAAAGTACCAAGCTGCGACGAACCGACAGACCTTGGAGGCGGATCGATCCCGGAATGATGTTGGATGCCCGCATCCGTTTGCCTGGTAGCGTCGGCATTATTCCCGTGGTCACAGTTCACCTAGCGCGCGGACAGGCGCGCGGTGCCGACCTGCGTCAACGTGCCGAACTAGCCCAAGCACTAAAGCGAGCGGATGGGAATGCATCGATATTAGCCGGTGACTTCAACTTGGTTCCTTGGTCGGCACGAATGCGCATGCTTGATGCGGCGCTGGCACCGCTAGCGCGTGCAACCGCGGCCTTCTCATGGCCAGCTCGCTTCGAAAAACGTGACGTTCCCTTCCCTCTTGTTCCGATCGACCATGTCTACGCCGGGTCAGGATGGGCGCTGGAGTCCGTACGCCGGTTGGAGCGGACTGGCTCGGATCATTATCCGATTGCTGTTGATCTGATTTGGCAGGGTCAAAATGCTATGGTAACGAGCGCCCGTTAGCCGGCGGGAATGCCGGAGGGGGAATGGCGGCAATGCGCACCTTTGGAACGGCACCGATAGCCTGCGCGGCTATGCTGACTAGCGTAGCCTGGCCCGTGTTAGCGGCTGCTCCTGCAGAGCAGGTCCGCACGGCTAATCAGGTGGCGGCAGAAACGGTGGCGGCAACAGAGACGCTTGGCCAAGCGATTGCCGACGCATATAGAAACAACCCACAACTCGAGGCACAACGTGCTCAATTACGCGCGATCGACGAGCGCGTGATCCAAGCGGCGTCGCCTTATCGCCTGAACGCGGGTATCACAGGCACCTTCGCGTATGAAGAACAGCGTCAACGAGACATCTTTGATGAGTTTCAACGCGCGGAGAACCGCCGCATGGGCGTTACAATCAGCGCGTCACAGATCTTACTCAATGGTGGGCGAACCGCTGCGGCTGTCACAGAGGCAGAAGCGAACGTGCTTTCTGCGCGAGAACGTCTGCGAGAGCTGGAAAACTTTATCCTGCTCGAGGTGGTAAATGCTTATGCCTCCATTCGCCGTGATACTGCCTTGGTTGCCATCCAGCAGCGATCGGTCAACTCCTATTCACGTCAGGTTGAGCAAGCTCAGGCGCGGGAGCGCGGGGGGGACCTAACCCGCACCGACATCGCTCAAGCATCTGCGCAGCTCGAAATCGTACGCACACAACTTATCCAAGTGCAGGCCGACCTTCAGGCGAGCCGAGCGCGCTTTGCCGCGGTCGTGGGCCGCAATCCTGGTCCACTCGCGCCTGAACCGGCCCTACCTGGCGTCCCTGGTACGCTTGACCTTGCTTACGATGTCGCCTCCAGTGAGAGTCCGACCCTGTGGCAAGCAATCTTCAATGAGAGAGTGGCTAAAGCCCAAATTCGGGCGGAGCGGGCAGAGCGCAACCCGGTGCTTTCTGTATCTGGAAGCTATGGCTACATCAGCCCACGCAGCTACGCGACACGGGATCTGGCGGGCGCCGCCAGCGGTGTAGCAACTCTGACAATGCCAATATTGGCACAAGGTATCATTGGATCTCGCGTTCGCGCGGCCATCGCGGGTCAGCAACAAGCCGAGTTCCTTGTGGAAACAACGCGTCGCGCGGTGAATCAGCAAGTCTTGACGTCTTGGAACCAGGCCATAGCTTCCCAAGATCAGGTGCTCGCCGGAGAGCGGGGTGTCATCGCTGCCGAAGCTGCTCTCACGGGTGTGCGGCGCGGCTTTGCCGAAGGTTTCCGCTCCAACTTTGAAGTGCTCGACTCGGAGCAACGGCTGCTCAACGCGCAAGTCATTCTTGCTAACGCGGCTTATGCTCGCTATGTGAATCAGGCGAACTTGCTCGCCTATATTGGCCGGCTCCAAGCGTCGTTAGTCCTTCAGGACGCCCCTCGATATGACCCCGCTGTGAACCTGCGTAAGCAGCGGGCGAGACAATTCGGTCCGTTTCAAACCGTGCTTCAGCCGATTGATAAGCTGTCGGCCGCGATGGTCTCGGATCGTGGCCGTGAAGCTCAGGTGTTACCCGAGGCAACCGACGCCAGCGTAAAACCTGCTACTGGCTCAACAACGGATAGCTCATTGGGCACCATGCTACCGCTTGATCCTACCGGCCGCCCGCCTCTACCCGATGCAAAGGCGCTACCGCTCGGTCATTGAGGTGCGCGTTGCGGAACAGCCTTGCGCTGCTATATCCGGGCGATTGCCTAGCACTACTTCGGCATAAGTGTGTTTCTCGAGATCGCCCGCGCGTAATGCGTGGATATTAGGGCCCAGGTTCAGTGGAGCCTGGCAATTGACGAGGAGTGTTAGCTGGACCTGGAGCAATGGCTTCGTGACCAAACTGGTAACGCGCAGAGCCTATACCATCTGGCATTTACCTCATTATGCCGGGTGATCCTTCTCGTCAGCACGCTCAAGCTTGAGCGGACAGCACTTTGGCGCTACAATTATAGCAGGAAACAATCCCGCGTCTGGGCAAGCCTCAATTCAGCCTGCAACCTTGATTATCCTTGAGCAAGCTGAGGATCGGTGTTCCTACTATCGCTCCCAATCGCTAATTTGCCGCGACCTTAGTGCGTAAAAGAAGCTGATGGTTATAGGCGTAATTCGCTTCACCATTAGAAACGACCTTCTGGCGCGGCTTGGTTATTTCGGACGAAAGAGCGCCCAATTTTACCTCATCCATTTGTTCGATCGGAAATTCGGCTGCCAGGGCGGAGGCGACCGTGAGAGCCGCAACCGCTCCCCAGACTAGGGTCGCAAGCCGCTGTGCTGTTTGAAGTCGCCTCGGCCATCTCTGGCGGCGCTCGCCGACCCGGCGCTCATGCGCAGTATAAATCGGGGTGGTCAATGTCCCCTCCCTCCGCCGATCGTGGCCTATCCGACGGTCTGCCTGGGACAAGATGCGATAGGCTTGTATAATGGCCGCCGAACGATTGTGAGCTTCCGGAGAAGCTATGATATCGGGGTGCCATTTACGGATAAGGATTTTGAAGGCAGCGCGGATTTCCTGTTTCGATGCGCCGCGGCGGATCATTAAGACTGCGTAAGGATCAGAGCCGCTCTTCATAGAAACCTCGATGAGTATCAAGGAAACGTTTGATGCTCGCCACTTTCGCGACGGTTGAACTGTATCGTTACCGGCTTCCTAACCAAATATTGCTGTTCGCCCCTGTGGGGGTCACAAGACTCGGAGGCATCTCTGGAATGGACGAAAAAACATGCCTGATTGGACCAGTTTCTGTGTGCATCTTCGAGCGAGATGCCGCGCTCGCAACCATCGCAGGTATGATAGACTGCCCTGGATCAACGGGAGACGTAGAGCCGCGCGTCGTCGCGTTCTGCAATGCTCACACGGTCAATCTTGCTCGACGTGACCCGACCTTCGTGAGGGCCCTTGACCGCGCGTTGGTGCTCAACGATGGCGTAGGCGTCGATATCGCCCGCAAGCTGCTATACGGTTCGTCTTTCCCCGCTAACCTTCATGGTACTGACCTTACGTCTGATGTGTTGATGAGCGCGCCCAAACCCCTACGTATCTTCTTGCTTGGAAGTGCACCTGGCGTTGCTGACCGGGCGGGCAAAGTTTTGAATGACCGTTTCCCCCGCCACACCATCGTGGGAACCCGTGATGGCTTCTTCAACCTTAATGAGGGCTCAGCAGTGGCAACGGCGATTGCTGCGACCGAGGCTGATCTTGTGCTCGCAGGAATGGGTCAGCCAAGACAGGAAAAGTGGGCCTTCCAGTTTGGGGAACAAACTGGAGCACTGGTAATGTGTGTCGGGGCTTATCTGGATTTCACGGCCGGTGTGGTCCGGCGAGCGCCCCGTTGGGCGCAGCGAGTGCGACTGGAATGGCTTGTTCGATTGGCGCACGAGCCTCGGCGGCTCGCCGGCCGGTACCTAATCGGAAATGGGCGTTTCCTCGCGGAAATCGGCGGGGATTATTTACGTTTCCGTAAGACAAGTTGATCCCGCATTAGGCCTGACCCGCAACTCTTTATGATCTGAGTATTCGTTAAACACTGCTGGTAGGCTGCATGGTGCGGCATGTCAGGTGATAAAATGCTCGGCGTAAATCTCTCAGGCGCAGAATTCGGCGGCGATAACGATAGATATGGGTATGACTACAAGTATCCATCCTTAAGTGATTTAAATTTCTATGTAAGCCAGGGCATCACTCTATTTCGTTTACCTGTTAAGTGGGATCGGCTCCAACCTGAATTAGGCAAAGACTTAGATAAGGCAGAAGTTGGTCGGCTTCTTGCATTTCTCGATAATGCCGAACGAGTTGGCGCTAAGGTTATTGTGGATGTCCACAATTACGCGCGTTACGAAGGAAAGGTGATTGGGTCGAAGGAAGTACCCATAGAGACCTTTGCCGACTTCTGGACCAAGCTTGCCAAAGCGATCGGTGATAAGCCGGCAGTTTATGGTTACGACCTCATGAATGAGCCGCATGGCATGCCGACGAAGACGACATGGCCAGCAGCCGCGCAGGCGGCCACCGATGCAATTCGCGCACTCGGCGACACCCACACGATCTTTGTTGAAGGTGAAGGTTGGTCAGGCGCCTCCAACTGGGCGAGGGATAACCCATTTTTGAAGGTAAACGACCGGCTCGACAACATCGTCTACGAGGCCCATCTGTACTTCGATAAAAACGGGTCCGGGACATATCAGGGTAGCTACGATGCCGAAAAGGCCGATCTCGATCTCGGCGAGAAGCGTCTTCAGAGTTTTGTGTCGTGGCTGAAGGCTAACGATGCGAAAGGCTTCATCGGTGAGTTCGGCGTTCCTTCCGATGATCCCCGCTGGCAAGTAGTATTGGACAACTTCCTTCAGGTTATGAACCAATACGGGCTGTCCGGCACTTACTGGGGCGCCGGGTCCTGGTTCAACGGCTATAACGTTGGCCTGCTTGACAAGGCTGGCAAGTCGAAAGCGTCGCTGGAAACGTTGCTGGATCATGTCGCTGCTGGAAACATGGTGGGGGTCGGCTCTGAGCTTGAGAGCACTGCGGTGACGGTATCACCCAAGCCTGTGCAGAACACGGCGCCTGAGGCAAAGAGCGATGCGCTGACGATCGTTTCTGGTGAGACAGGCAACGGCAACGTCCTTGCGAATGACACTGACGCCAACAAGGACGCACTGACCGCGGCGCTCAA
>NZ_LR732510.1 GCF_902506425.1 Novosphingobium sp. 9U
TGAACGTATGGCCCGCCCCGTTTGCAAGTAGGGTGATTGGACGTTCTGATCAGTCTGCGTCAACGTATACGGTCTCATGGGCGAGCCCATGGCCAAGATGGACATCCGCGCGTTTAGAGCCTCATAATGAAGGCGGCATCCGAGTGCCAATTCATCTGCCAGGCTTTCTAAGCGCCGATTGACTGTCACGCCATCTTTACGATCCTTCCTGCAAACCTCGTGGGCCACGCGCTTGAGGGCGCGCGGCCGATCTGATTATGCCGCGGTTGCATAGCCGCGGTCGAAAGTCGTTTCCTTGCGAAGGGTCGCCCAAGCGATGCGGGCGAGCTTGTTGGCCAGAGCGACGGTCACCGCGTTGCGGTGAACCCCTCGCTCGATCATGCTCTTCAACCACCGGCCCAGGGGAGTGTCGCTCTCGGAGAGTGAGGGCAGTGCTGCCCGAGCACCGTGGATGAGCAGAGTGCGCAAGTAGGTGTTCCCACGCTTAGAGATGCCCATCAGGCGAGGCTTGCCGCCGGTTGTGTGCTGTCGGGGCACCAGACCGAGCCAGGCTCCTAGATCTCGCGCTTGGCGAAGGCACTCGCGTTGCCCACGGCGGCGATCAGGGCTGTTGCGTTCAAAACCCCAACGCCTGGAATCGACGTCAGCCTTCGCGTCGCAGGAACGGTGCGAGCCAGTTCAACGAATTCGCCGTTTAACGTCTCGATCTTGATATCGAGTTCCCGCCATTCTGCGCGCAGTTCGCTCGTCAGCTGCCGTACACGCGTCGACAATGCGCTTTCATCGTTGGCCAGCATGTCATCCAGGCCAAGCTCGAGCTTGCGGCGCCCAGCCGGGAAGATCATTCCGCGTTCCAGAAGGATTGCCCGCAACTGATTGATCAGGTTCGTGCGCTCGGCGACTAGGCGGGAACGCACCCTATGCAGAGACTGGATATCCAGTTGCTCCTCGCTTTTGAGTTCGACGAACCGCATCGTCGGCCGCGATGCAGCCTCGGCAATCCCCTCAGCATCGCGGTCATCGTTCTTCTGCGCTTTCACATAGGGGCGCACGTACTCTGGCGACATCAAGCGGATCTCGTGACCTCGCGCGGCAAACAAACGCCCGAGATGATGAGCGCCGCAGCACGCTTCCATCGCAACCACGCAGGCTGGAAGCTTTAACACGTAGTCGATCAACGTCTGCCGGCGCATCGATCGGCGCACCACTACCGCGCCAGCTGCATCGACGCCAACAATGCTGCACGAGTTCTTGCCGAGATCAACACCAAGGA
>NZ_LR732511.1 GCF_902506425.1 Novosphingobium sp. 9U
GAACCAGGCCGGCAAACCGAGCGTCACCGCGGAGCGGCGCGGTTGCCGGGTAGAACAGATAATGTGTGAGCCGATCCTTTCGGGCTAAATAGGAGCCCTGCGCGGCCGAGAAGCGAACGTCTGGGACCATCCAGCCACGACTCAGGTAGTATGCCTGTGCTATGTCGAATGCCTGGTCGACGGCGCCAAATAGGCAAGCGAAGCACATGGCGTTTTCTGCGTGGCCTGTACCTTGGTGTGCCCTGGCAAGGCTTTCGGTCAGTACGGCCGAGATCGCCGCAGGATCGCGCGTCTGCGCCGCGGCAGCGACACGAGAGACATAGGCTATCTCAGCTTCGGGTATTCCTGTCGGCCACGTGCTGCGATCCGCCACCATCGCGAGCGCTGCGGTGGGGCGGCCGCTATAAAGCAGAGCGTAGAAGCGGGCAAACCAGACCGCAAAGTGCGTCGGGAACAGGCGTGCGCCTTGCGCCATCACTTGGTCGGCTTCGTCCTGCCGTTCAGCCGCGCAAAGCTGGAGGATGCGCGTGAACATCAAGTTGGGGTTTGGCGGCTGTAGACGCGCGAGAATGTCGGTAGCCTCTGCCGAATCGCGGCTGCGGCCTACTCCGCCCAGCAGACGCGCGAGGGCGGTCAAGAGCCACTGATTGTCCGGATGCGTTTGCAGCGCTTCGCGCAGAACCTGCTCTGCTTCGAACCACCTGCCAATGATCGGTTCTGAGATCGCGTTTGCGACTCGTCCAAAGGCGTTGGTTGGATCCAGCTTGAGTGCGCGGGCTGCCACCGCACGCGCGCGCTGACGAAATGCGACAGTCTCGCTTGCGGGCCGGTAGGCGGCGCTGAACGCATACGCAAACGCCAATGCTCCCCAGCCGTCCGGGTAGTCGGGTTCGTTGGTTGTTACCTGCTGGTACAAGCCGATGGCCTGGTTCTGTCCTTCTCGATTATCTTGAGCCAGCGCCAGCTCGGCCTGCGTCATCAGCGCAGCAACGTAGTCGGGCGGGACCGAACTCCTGCGCAGGTACGCCCACCGCCAGCCACCAGCCGCCATGGCGATCGCCGCGGCACCCACGCCTGATGCGAGCAGCTTGCGTCGGGATGCCGGTCCGGGTGCGACGACCGTGGGTGGAGCGGTTTGCTCAAGGGGGATTTCTACAATCGCGGGTCCTGCCTCAGCTCGATCGAGCTCCACCAATCGATAACCTACTTTGGTGACGGTCTCGATGCGGAAAACGCCACCGCCGATGCCTTCGGCGGCCCGCCGCAAACGAGAAATCACCCGGTTGATCGCGTCCTCGCCGACGGCACGCCCAGCCCAACAGCTACGCGTCAGGTCGTCGCGGCTGAGAATCGCTCCACCGGCCCGGTATAGGGCAACCAAGACTTGCATGACGCGTGGCTCAAGCACTTCCGTCGCATCGCCCCGCACCAACTCGCGCGTGGACGGACAGATTCGAAGCGGGCCAATCGTGTAGGGAGGCTCGTGCGCCAGCTCGATTGGTGCCGCAGCGTCGCTCATCAGAACATCATCGGTGTTTCATCCGGTGCCGCTCGCCTGCTCATCCTCCTGGTCAGGCCGAACCAAAGGCACTGTCCATGCGTGGTCGCGGCGCTGAAGCTCGCGACCCTCGCAAGGGAAATGCCGATGTTCAAAGTCCACCTCGCCGCGACATGTGCCGCCGTCGCCCTCATGACTTCTGCCCCGCAAGTTGCCGCCAAGGATCACTCTTGGCAGGTCGGCAACGACAGCTTCCACGTTTACTACAGCGAACTCGACCTGAACAGTGCCGCTGGACGAGCCGAGCTTCTGGCTCGAGTCACCCGCAGTGCAAACCAGCTTTGTCGCGATCGCTTTGATAAGCGCGACTGCGTCGCCGCCACGGTAGAGACCACCAGCCTCCAGCCCCAAGCTTCTGCGCTGCGCCTCGCCATGGCCGAGAGCAAGTTCACAAAAATGGCCCAGCACTAAGACGAGCTTTGCCCTACCTTCTGGCTTTGAAACGGCTGCATGCGAGCGTGCGGGTGCACGGCGTGGATCCGCGCGTGATGGGTTCAAGTCACGGCGAAGCGCATCGCGCCGAGCGAGCCGCTTGTAGGAAAGAACAACACCCGCGCGTGATCATGTGGTTGGAGGGAATGGCTGCGAGATTCTCGGCGCCAGGCTTCAAAAGGAGGTGAGTGCATGCCCAAAAGTGGCGCTTCCGGCGTGTCGTGTTTTGGAATGTCGGTTCGATCAATGCATCAACTGACGGTGGAGGCCGTTACCTCGAACGACATACCCGACCGCGTGAATGCCGGGTAGATGGCCATGAATGAGCGTCCGAAGTTGCAAAGCAAGCAAGTTGCTGTGAACGTCCGCATTTGGATTCCCAGGATCGCTCGCGGGCAGGTTGTCGGCGTGTCGGCCGCCGATGACGACTCAAGCCGCCAATGTAGGCCTTGTTTACGGCAGTGAGCGCACCGGGTGATACGGCACATAAGTCTTCATCGATTGAAGAGCAGCTACGGCTTGCCGCCTTTGCGTTCGAAGCCGCCTGCTCTGCAGCTGCGCTAAGCCGCACACGAGAGATAAAACTTTCCTACAGAGAACCAGAACGGTTAGGAGACGGCAGAGAGGAGTCGTCCGATGATGACCATGGTTCCTGCCTGCCTTGTTGCCTTATCTACGCTGGTCACCAGCATTTCCGCCCTGGTTTGGTCTTTTCGACGCAAACCGTGACTCGGATCAGAGACCGGAGCGGGCGGTCACTCCACTCGCTTAGATGCGCAGACGCAAGCGACTTGGGGCCGCCTGCGCCGTGGCAAACCCGCGGTGTCGGCGCCCGCAAGATGTCACAGGGACGGGTATCTTCTGATAGATACGGGTGAGCGCGGCCCCGGCGACGAAGCTTCCAACTGACCTCGACTTTAAACGGCGCGCGTTAGTCCTAGGTTGACCTACATATCGGCTTTACACGGTTGATTGGACGCCTAGCATTTCAGCTGGCTCTCACAAACGAGCCGCCGCTCACCCGCAGCGGAAAACTCCATTGCGCGGCCG
>NZ_LR732512.1 GCF_902506425.1 Novosphingobium sp. 9U
CTACGCCGCAACGCGATCGCGTACATGAGAAGTGGTGTCGTATGTCGCAGGTGTCGCAACGCCTAAGCCACACGCGAGTGGAAAACGCCCTGTAAGAAGAAGATGAACCTTCTTTCCTATTAGCAACTTCCTCTTCGCGTCTGGAAGGTTGCGACACCTGCGACACCTGCGACACCTGCGACAAGGCAGAAGAATTGGCAGAATTCCGCCATGTCGCGGCTCCATGCGTCGCAACTCAGGTCTTGGAGCCACCAATTCTGTCGCAACTGCTTGCGACACCTTGTCGCAGGAAATGCTCGGTGTCGCAAAGATCTTGCGACGCCGATTGCGACACTCCTAGTCCTTCTGCCACTTGACCGCCTTGATACTAAGAAATCATGTTTAACTCAGTTCAGCAGTCGCGCATAACTGTGTGCCAACGCGTCGGTGCCCTTGATCATCTCGTAAGTCATCCCTGACGCTATCGCCATTTGCTCGGCGAACTCCCGCTTTGCTTGAACTACAGGTGTATTAACCTGATGGTCGCCTTTCACCTCAACGATGACCATTTTGCCGTCTTCCTTCTCGAACAAGAAGTCCGGATAGTAGCTTCTGACCGTCTTTGAATCCGGATCGATGTACTGGACGAAGAAGTCCGATTGCCCGTGCGTCAGCATACCGGTGAAATATAGCTTCTTCACCCGGCCTTCGCGGATCAAATCCCAGAACAGGGTCTGCTCGGGATTGGAGTCGAAGCAGTAGGTGTCGAGGTGGAAGCTCTTGTCACGATAGGGCGCGGCGTGGGCATCGATTTCCCTAACGATTTTGTCCTTGGCCGCCGTCACCGAGTAGAAGCCCGCAGCAGGTACCTTGACGAGTTCGACCTCGTATTCATCGGTCGTTTCGGTCGGGTTCAGGCTGTACAGCATGCTGAACAGACGCGGGATGATGAGATCGTGCAGTAGGTCGTTGAAGGTGTTCACGGCTTCGAGAATCGCAGCCATACCTTGCTGAGAGCCAGCAAGGAGTCCTTCGATTTCGACGGGGCTACGGTTGAGGTAGCGGGCCACCTCGGCCACGATCATCAGTTCCGAATAGGCAAACTTCGTTCGCTGTGCAGAGAGATCGCGGACCCTGTCGCTGGCCTTTGCTGGCCCGAGTTCGGTCCGTTGAGTCTCCATCAGGCGGTACTTGTCGGTGAGTCCCGCCCAAGCAGCCTTGTCGGCCAGGTTGAACCCAAGGTCCGCACCGACCACCGGCACTTTCTCTTCCAACACGAAACTGCGTCGAACCCGCCTGATCTTGAGCACAACAGGCTCATTGACCCTGACCTCCACCGTTTCCTTGTCCCCTACCGCGCCCTTGAGGTCATCGGCCGACATGCGGAAGTTCTGCTGTAACTCATCATCGAGGATTTTGAGGTTGGCACCAGACAGGTAGATATGGCCTGCATGCTGGACGTCGCCGATGGACCTCAGGCAGCGCATTGAGGCCTGAAGCACAAAAATCTTTGACTTCGGTTGGCGGAAGAGTGCCACGCCGAACAGCGACCGGCAGTTCCAGCCTTCCCGCCCCTTGTTGACGAGAATGATAAACTGCTTGTCGCTCTCGGGATAGTCCAGGCGACGGAACGCGCGCTCATCGTCGTTGCTGGTGATCTTGGCGTCGCCGACGTTGATCAGAATGCGGCTCGTCGGGATGCCACGTTCGATCAGCACCCGCTCAACCGCAGGCTTCAGTTCGTTGACGGCCTCTTCGATGGTGGAGGCGAAGAAGGCCATCTTGGGCATCAGGCCTTCGGGCATCAAGCCATTTGTCTGTTCGCAGAAATCGTCGACGGCGATCTTCACGAACTCGGCAGTGCGCGAGTTCGCATAGCCCTTGAGGTCTACCTTCTTGAGGTATTCGTTGCTGATCGCCTCTTTCAGGCCATAGGCGTAGACGACCTCGGGCAGGACGGTGCGGCCGACGTAAGGTGTGCCGGTGAAGTTGAAGCAGGCGACTACCTGAGTACCCGCCGTCTTCAGTTTCGCGGCAAGCTTGTCGATAGTCGTGCGCAGGCTGGTGTCGGTGGGCTTTGCGCCGATCCCCATATCTTTGGCCAGATCGGCACCGAAGGCGTGGTGGGCTTCGTCCACGTAGATGCCAAGCTGTTCGAGCCGGGTCAGCTTCTCGAACCGTTGGTTGGTCGTCAGTTCAGTTTCGTCCTCCGGCTCATCGAAGCCGTAGAGGTCGGCCGCGTCGCCATAGACGCTCTGCATGGTGAACACCTCGGGCGTGGCCCGGAACAGGCTATCTATCGCGGTGTCCTGCTTGTGCTTCTTCTTCAGGATGATCTTTTGCACATTCGACACGATCACGTTGAAGCGCGACTGGTCGAGCGTATCGAGGGAGGTGCCTGCCTCTTCCAGGTAGTGGAAGCGAATGTGCGTGGTCAGGAAATTGACGTACTCTGGCGGCACCACGCGGGAGAGAGGGAAGGACTCCAGTTCACGCAGGGACTGGAGCACCGTCTTGTCCGGCGAACAGACCAGCGCGTTGTGGCAGTATTTCGAGTCCTTCGGCCATTTGTTGGCGAGGATGAACTCGTAGAAGATGCAGGTCGCCATGAGGATGGTCTTGCCGGTGCCCATGGTGAGCGCGAAGATGTAGTTCGGGTAGACGCGGCGGTTCCGCTTCATCGCCTCGAACACGACCTTGTACTGATCGCGAGTGACGTTTTCGAATAGCGAGACCTGCCCTTGGCTGTTGGAGATGCCGCCTTCGGCGCGCTGGGCGAACTTGCCCGCGCGATCGAACCAGTCCTTAAAAATCTCCTCGACCCTCCGGTTGTCGAGGAACTCTTTGAGGAAGACATAGACTTCCAGCGCCTCGAACTGCGGGGTACGCAGGAAGGCCTTCGGGTTGTGATCCGGGTCGTTGAAGTCGAGGAACTTCTTGGTCAGATCGCGATACTCGCGCCGGATCGCCGCCCGGTTCTGCCGGTAGAAGGTCCAGAGGAACTTGAAGAAAGCGAACTCGCCAAGGAGGGCTTCCTGACCTTTGGCCTTGGGTGCCTTAGCCATCGATATTGCCTTCCCAGCTTTCGGATAGCAAGTCGGTGATCTTCACGCGGATCGTGCCAGCATCTGCCGGAACTTCGTAGCAGCCGACAACCAACTCGTCCTTGCCGGGGACATCAACCACGGCGGGTTGCAGCACCGCACCATCGTAGTTCCAGTCGACCATGACGCTGTCCACCAACTCGCGCCATTCACCGACCTGCTCCTGCTGCAAGGATAGCTTCTGCAACAGGTTCATCGGGTAGAAGTTCTCGATCACGAGTTCGCTGTCTCGGATCGCCAACTTGGCCTCGGCATCACGCTTGAACTCAAGCTGCGACTTGTCGCGCAGGATATCGACGACCTCGACGTCAATCTTGAACGGTTTGGCCTGAAGCTCAAGTTCAGCCTTAAGGTCGGGCTCATGCCCCATACAGACGAGCAGGATCTTCTCGACGGGATGTCTGGGGTTTTCGTCTTGCCGACGCTGGAAGACCTTCTGGTCAAAGGCTGTGGCAAGCTCGCCGAGGTCCGCCTTGGTCGCAATGCGATTGACCGGCATGATCTTGACCATGCGGCCGTCCTTCTCTCCGTCATACATCGAGCCTTGCTGCAAGGGCTGTACTTCGAGCGCCTCCAGCAAAATCTCACGCGCTTGAGCCGGATTCCGAAAGAAATCGTAGTGGTTCACATTGTAGACTTCAAAGCCAGCGCAGCCTGAAAGTGGTGCCTGTTCTTCGCATTCCGCTAACCTACGGGTGGACGTCTGTATCGCACCTAGATTTATGTCTGCAATTATATAACGCCTTCCGAGTTTGTAAGCAGTCGCTGCCGCAGTCCCTGATCCAGAAAAGAAGTCTAGAACAAGATCGTTTGGTTGAGTTGCGGCTTCGATGATCCTTGACAGCAAAGCCTCCGGCTTCTGCGTCGGGTAAGCTGTACGCTCTCTTGCCATTGGATTAGTAAGATTGACATCTTCCCAAACATTACCTAGCTCTCCCTCCGAAAAGCAGAGATTCCAAATGTCTTCGAGTTGCTTCCCTTTCGCATCTTCTAGATAGAACTTGTAACGCCATCCAGATCCATCCTTCGCAGGCGAAAGAAGTGCTCCTTCAGCCTTTAGGCGATCAAAGGTTTCCTGCGAATAGGTCTTCAGAGAGACACTCTGCCAAGGCCCTTTGTTGTCAAAATCAGGGTTCGAGAAGCGGCGAAGATAGTCAGGATCGTACGGCGTGAAAACCTTATTAAACAGATACCTTTTGGACTTGGACACCATGAAAATGACATCATGGTTTACCGGAAATTTATTTGCCCTTGCCTTGCTGCTCCCCGCAAAAGGGCTACGCTTCCAAATAATTTGATTTAAGAAGTTTTCTGGGCCGAAAATTTCGTCCAGGATTACGCGAATGTAATGGCACTTGTGCCAGTCGCAATGGAAAAATAGTACTCCAGTTTCAGACAGTAACTCCCGAGCTATCACCGCCCGTTCATAGATAAACTGTAAGTACCCATCATTAGACCAAATGTCACTATACTGCTTTTCTTCAAAAGCTGTATATAGTGAGCGCTGATCCGAACCCCTTATGGAAATAGATTTTTTATAGTCCGCCTTTGAGTCAAATGGAGGGTCAATATAAATCGCTTGAACTTCACCCCGATAGTCGCGAAGCAGGTGACTCATAACCTGAAGGTTATCCCCCCAAAAAATCTTGTTGCGCCAACCATCGACCTCAGGTCCATGCACTTCCTTGAGTTGGGCAGGATAAAACTGAGTCGAGACGAACGGGCGCTTCCCGCGCCAGTTTAGCATCGGGTAGCCCTTTATCGGCTCGAACTTGTACTCCTCGACCCGGCCTTCCTGCTGATCGCTGCCGAGGTCGAGCCTGTCTTGTCCGTCACTCACTCGCCGTTACCCTTCCAGAAACTTCCAGTTTTTCGTGTCGCAATAGAACCGCATGTCGCAGTCCTCGCACTTCTTACCCGGCCGCGATTTCATCCGATAATCGCGCCCCTCGATCCTGCCGACGACCCTGTCGAAATCGGCCATGGTGCGATCTATCGCCTTGCTGTCCTTGTCCCAACTGATGAACGGATTCCCGCTCTCCTCCCCTGTGTAGTAGAGGTGCGTCCTGCTCACTCGATGCCCGGTCCTCTCCTCCACGAGATGGGCATAGACCTCAAGCTGTTTGCGGTACTGCTGGAGGCGTTCACGGTCCCGGACCAGGTCGGGCTTCTTCTCCGCCTTGAAATCGATCAACTCGACCGTGTCCCCTTCGCCCCTGATCAGGTCCACCGAACCGCTGAGGATGTAGGTGTCCTTCACCATCGAGATATCGACCTCGGCCTCCTTGAGTCGGTAGAAGTGTCGCCGCTCGCGCTGGATGTACCGCTGCACGTGGCGCAGCGCCGCTCCCTTGGCGAGGGCGTTGAGGTACTGCCGCTCCCGGCGCGAAAGGTAGTGATAGTTGGTCTCGAACCACTTCTCGACCTGGCGGGTCGTCACGATCTCCGGCTCGCCTCGGAGCACTGCCTTGTGCACGTCCTCGATGGTTTGGTGCACGAGCGTTCCGAAAAGCTGTGCGCTGGCCCGCACGGGCGTGAACTCAAGCTCCCGGAAGAACCGGTATTGCTCGGCGCAGGTTTCGAACAGCGCGATGTGCGAGGTGAAGCTGTACTGCCGCTTGAGGTTAGTCTTCCTCACCTGATCGAAGTCGATCCGCTCGGGACGGAACAACGGATCGCGCCAGTCCGGCAGTCTCTCCCAAGCGCCCTCGAAGTACTTCGACGGCGACCGGCCGCGTCCCTCCTTCACCTGTGTCGCCAACACGAGCAGGTTCTGGGCGCGTGAGAAGGCAGTGTAGAACAAACGCCGGAAATCGTAGTTCTTGGTCCGGTCGAGCGGCTCGAACGGCGGCTTGGCCAGATAGCCCTCCATCGCGACGTCGATCTCCGTCCACTGCTTGCGTGGCACCGCCTCCAGGGATCCGCACACGACAACGGGGAACTCAAGACCCTTCGACTGGTGGATGGTCAAGAAAGATACACATCCGCTCGGGGCATACTCGCTGTCGTCCTCGTACTCGTTGATCCCGCCGTCAATCAGGAACCGGAAGAAGCGGTTGAACAGGTTCAACAAGTCCCGCTCGATGTACTCGGGGTTCACGACGGTGATGCGGTGGAGGTACTCGAACTTTGTCAGGAGTTGTGACAACAGGGCGAGGTTCCGCGACGCACGGCCCTTGTCCACGCCCGCCATAACTTCTTCGCCGAGGAACCGGTTGAACAAAGGGTATTGCAGCAACTGGTAGAAGAGCCCCGTAAGGCCGTAGTCGGCTGGTGCGGGCATGGCGAGATGACGCTTGGCGAGCGGGCGAGCGAACGCCAGCAAGCTGGCGTTCTCCGGCTTTCTAAGTTCCTCCGCGAAGGCACGGAAGCACGAGTGATCGTAATACTCCCAGATCGCCATTTCCATGCCCTCACGGGTCTGGCGGATGCTCGGAAACTGCGGGAACAGGAAGATCAGCGCGCCGATCATCAGGCGCACCTCTTGCCGCTCAAAAAAGAGATTGGAGCGGGGCGAATAGACCGGAATCCCTTGCTCTTCGAGATGATGAGCCAAGGCCAGAACCTTGTCGCTCTTCACCGAGCGAAAAAGGAACGCGACCTGATTCCAGTCAGTGAGTCCATTGTCCCGTAACCTGTGCAGGAACGAGGTGACTTCCTCGTGGAAGTCGCAGTGATCACTCTGAGAGATGCGCAGTACCGACGCGGTTTCGGGGAAGCTGGACTGGCGAGGGAAAATGGTCTTGTCATAGCGGAAGTGTTTGCCACCTTCGCGCCAGTCCTCGTCGGCAATCCAGCGGTTGTAGAAGTTGATGATATCCGGGGTAGATCGATAGTTGATCGTCAGCCGTTCCTGCGAGCACTGACCTTCCGGGAAATTCGCTGGATATTCGAGTATGTTGCGGATCGTCGCGCCACGAAACCGATAAAGTCCTTGATCGTCATCGCCTACGACACACAGGTTCTTCTGATCGCCCGCAAGAAGAAACAGCAGCCGTTCTTGAATCGTGTTAGTGTCCTGATATTCGTCCACCATGATGTGGGTCAGGCGTTGGCGGAGTTCGGCCAGAACCGAAGGGTTCTCTTCCAAAAGCCGCAAGGCCTCGAACTGGATACCGGCGAAATCCAAGCTGTTCTGCTCGATCAGCAATTCCCGATAGATCATCGCTGCGTTGCCCAATGCGATAATCGCCGGATCATCACTCGCCTTCAGCGCCTCGACGTCGAGTGCCTCTTCCGAGACCTTGTTGAGCCACTGCACCAATTGGGTCGCACGGTACCACCGGCCCGCCGTTTCCTTGCCGATGACGAGTTCGATATCATCAATCTTGATGAACCGGCTCAGCCGCTGGAACAGGAAGTACTGCTGATCGAACTGGTCGAAGATTGCGAAATTGCGCTGCAATCGCGTGAACTCACGATGGTCTTTGAGCAGACGCAGGCAGATCGAGTGAAAGGTCCCGAGATACATCTCATTGAGGTTGAACGAGATGCCGACTTCAAGCAGCCGGTTGGAAACGCGGGTCGTAAGTTCACGAGCGGCCTTGTCGGTGAAGGTGACGACCAGCAGAGCTTCCGGCTCCGCGCCATGGTTGCGAATCAGGTTGACGATCCGCTCGACGAGCGTGAATGTCTTCCCGGACCCTGGCCCCGCGATAATCAGAATCGGACCCTCGGTCGCCTCGATCGCAGCTTGCTGATTAGAATTTGGTGCCCTCATGCATGCAGCATATAGGCTAGGTGGCGGTTGGGCGAGGTATTGGCGTACTGAGGCCTGTGGAGATGTGCCGCTGTGTGTGAGTAAGCAGCGTCAGTATGGTATTGGTCTCTAGCGCGGCAATGGTCTGCCGCCCGTTTGGCGGGCACCATCTAGGGCCTGTTCAAGCGACACCAGCTTCCGCTTTAGCGAATGGGGTTGATAACAAAAGCATTGATCAGAACCGATGTGCCTCATTTTCGACGATCTTGGGCTGAACGCGCTGTCCTCTAGGCGCTCGACCACATGCGATGGCGGGGCAGACCCGCCGCCAATCGCATATGGCTGGAAGCCACCGTCAACCCTTCTCTAAATTGACGTCAGGGTCTGTGCATCAAAGCCTTCAACAACACGGGCGCAGTGTACGAGGTGCTCAGGTGATGGGAAGTGGCTAACCTGCACGTTGCCGTAAAAACGCCCACCCTCGACATCTGGTTTGCATGAAGCGACGATCCTACGGTCAGCACGGTCGTAAATCATTCCCTCACCAGCGCCGTTCCGAACCATACGTTCAACCACGACAGCACGCGTAGCGTCGATTGCTTCCTCAAGACTTGAGAACTTCTGCTGCCAAACCATGGGATCATCTTCAACGTGCGAGACGTACCTATGTTCGTTCGGCAAGGGGATTTCATCGAATTCTTTTGCGTTTGATTGAAAGTTCTTATTCATCGTGATTCTTTCCTAGTTACATCGTCGCCCACATAAGCGGGCAGTCACAGAAGTAACGGTTCCGAACGCTCGATTGCGATTTCAATTTTTGCAACCGTGTTTTTTGTGCATCCGGTACGCTCGGGCGCGGGTAGTCCAGAAGGTCAGCAGACGAGGCGAATCCCAGACGCTACCAAGATCGCACCGCCCGGCAAGCGCCGGACCGAACGCTCAGCGCGGATCAGACCTTTATGAAGGTAGCAACGCTGTCGACGTGCGCACGCGCAAAAAAAGTTCACACGTTCGCTCGAATCAAATGGATCTGCCCCTACTGCATTTTGGTAGAAGCCACTCACTCGCTGAAGTGAGGCGGCTTGGTTACTCGAAAGGAGTTCCAAGATGTGAATGATATTGAATATGCGCACGTGCTCTGGATATCCAAGATCACGAACGGTTCACATTGATCCCGGCCCTTCACCCACAGATGGAGTTCTATTTAGAGTCTATTTTCACATGCCTACCATTATCTCGACAACTAACTCGGGCGGTAAGAGGATTCCGCTCACCAAGACGCTCACGTGGACTGAGAACGCTTGGTCTAAGTCCGACTATAGCAACGCTTACCTGTTTAACTCTGATCGCTACCCGGCGCGGTCGATCGATGAGCTTTCCGTGTTGCTGCAAGTGCTCGAAACCATGCCGTATCACGCCATTATCCGTGGTCGGCTCGTGGATGGTCGTGACGATGTTGCCGTCCGCAGGACCCTGCATTCGTTCATCAATCCCGAGGGCAACTTCGAGCCAAGTCCGAACGGATTGCGCTGGTTGATGCTGGACATCGATAAATTGCCCGTCTCGTCCTACGGCTTCACGGGTATGGAGGAGCGGCTTGCGCATCTTATTTCTACGCTGCCGCCGGAGTTCCAACAGGCAACCTTCCACTTCCAGTGGTCGAGTTCCGCCGGGCTTGATGGCTGGGGCACGCTCTCATGTCACCTTTGGTTCTTCCTCACTGAGCCTTGGCTCTGCGGCGATCTGCACGACCGCCTGCAATCCGGCGACTGGAAGCATTACGACATTGATCCGGCCCCGTTTACGCCCAATCAAATCCACTACACGGCAAGCCCTATCTTCGTCGGCGCACAAGACCCCCTCGGGTGCGATCGTTCAGGACTGGTTCGCGGTCAAGTTGATGCGGTGACGATCTCCCCGTGGGTTCGGCCCGTTGAGCCTCGCCCGGTGTTCACGCCCGCCGAAAGGGAGGAGCGCTTCCCTGGCTGCGGTTTCGAAGACCTTCTGGCGGATATCGGGCCCTCGTACCACCGCCCGATCTTGCGCGCCGTCGCGCATTATGTGGCGGTGACTGCTGAACCCGACGTTGATTGGCTCACCGAACGCCTCGTTGATACCATCTGGGCTGCGCACCACGGAAAAAACCGTAAGCAGGACTATGTCGACCCCCGCTACCTCGATCGGGTTATCTCGGGTGCTCTTGCAAAGTTCCGGAGGATCGTCTGATGCGCGATTTTCCGCTCGAACTCCTCCCAGATGCTCTGCAACGCGCAATCGGTGCGCAAGTCACGATGGGAGCCTATCCCGTCGAGGCAGTCGGCACCGCAGCCCTCGCAGTCGTCAGCCACGCGGCACAGGGGCTTGGAAACGTGGACGCGCTCTATTCCCCCGGCGTGACCTATCCGACTAGCTGCTTCTTTATGATCTTGGCGCGCTCCGGCGACGCCAAGTCCTCGCTGTACAACTGCTTCATGACCGGCGTGCACCGCTGGCAAGAACGAGAGCGCAGGGTGTTCGACGAGGACATGCTCACCTACGCAGCCGAGCGGAAAATCTGGGATCGGCAGAAGGCAAAAGCTGAAAAAGACGAGAACGTCGAAGAGCTTTTGCGATTGGAGAAGAACGGCCCGAAGAAGCCGTTGAGTCGGGACAATATCGTGACCAAAGCTACCACGAACGGCCTCTTCCGCACGCTTGAGGATGGTTGGCCGACGCTTGGTGTCTTCACCGGAGAGGGTGGCTCCTTTCTCGGCGGGCACAGTCTGAAGGCGGAGAATTCGCCAACCGAGATGGCCTCGTTCCTCACGACTTTGTGGGATGGCAACGCAGTGGACCGTACCACCGGAGAGATCACCGTGCGTCTTCCAGGGCGTCGTATCTCCGCCTTGGTCATGGTCCAGCCGGAAGTCGCCGAACGCTTCCTCGCCGATCCGATCCTTCGGGCGCACGGTATCCATGCGAGGTTCTTGATCGTTAGTCCACCGGCGTGGACCCCGCCGGAGGCCAACTTCATCGACGTGGCGACGGCAGGGCGAAACTCACGTCTCGACGCTGCAATGGCGGAGTACCACGATACGATCGACTGGATGCTCTCAACTGAGATGCGGGTGTCGCAGTTCGACGAGCGTGTGCTTCAGCCGCGCACTCTCTGCTGGGATCGCGATGCGGCAGTGCACATGCAGGATTGGTTCAATACGACCTGCCGCGCCTGGCGCTCAGAAGGGAACCCATTTTTCAATCGAGCGTTCGAGCATGCCTGTCGGCTCGCTGGAGCGCTGGCGCTTTTCGAGAACGAAACGTACATCACTTTGCCGCTCGCAATGGCCGCAACGGCACTCGTTGAGTTCTACGCAGACCAGTTGCGTGCGCTTGATATTGGGGATGGTGAAACGCGCAATTCTGACGAGCGTCATATCATTGAAAAGCTCGAAAAGTGGTTTCGCGACAGGGCCGGTCCCGTCAGCAACCGTGATCTCGCGCGAAATAGCCCATCGTGTTTCCGCAAGCTCAACGGCAGCAAGCGTGATGCGATCCTCCGTTCCATGGAGCGTGACGAGTACATCCGCGCGGTCGAGGTCACGAGGGGAAGCTCGAAGGCGATCATGTGGGAGTTCAAGGGCTAGGGGTGTCGCAGTCGGTGTCGCAGATATTCTGCGACACCGGCCGTTTCCTGCGACAGTGTGTCGCAACTCGTTGCGACAAATTCGACATTTGAAGCCGCTGGTTGCGACGCCTGAGAGAGGGAGGAATGGCGGTTTACCGCCGTTTCTTCCTCGTTGTCGCAGTTGTCGCAGTTGTCGCAGGGCTTCAGACGCGAAGTGAGAGGCCTTAAGGAAACAGAGGATAATCTTCTTCTTTATAGGCGCTTTCAGCGCTTCTGGACGTCTGGCGTTGCGACACCTGCGACACCTGTAGAGGTGGTGGCGCTCGGGAGGGCCTCGGTCTCGGCGCGAGCCGTCGCGCGTCAGACCACTGGCATGCCAGTGGTCTGACGTGTCACGGCTTCTGTGATCAGTTATGGGCCTAGTCGGGGCGGCCAGCGGCGGCCTCCAGTTCGATCATCATGGCGTCGTAAAGAGCCGCCAGCGTTTCCGAACTCGGCATTTCGTATTTTGGATGGTCCTTTGGCGAAGGAGTGCGCTTATTCGGACCGAGCCGATCGATCTCCTCGGGTGTCGCTCGCCTTATGCGATAAGCCGCAGCGGCGTCGGGCGGGCAATTGCACAACATGCCCGTGGTTACATCCCACCAGCCTTGCCATGGACGTTCATGATTGAGGCCCCGGACCGCTGCACGTATCAGCACCACCTCGCCGATGTTCCTCTCGACTCCCTCCGCTGAAGTGTGCTCGCGGATCACACGATCGCCCAACCGCAAGTGACGTAGGTCGAACCTGTCGCCATCGTCTGACGGCACTCGGCGCAGGCGACAAACCTGCAATTCTCTTGGGGCTCCGTTGCACAGCGCGCCGGATTCCACATCCCACCACTCGCGCCATGTATAATCTACATCGGTGTATGTGGCGCGCGCCCGCATGGAGAGCACTTCACCCAACGGGTGATCGGCCGAGCCGCCCATTTGGTGCACAACGAGGTCGCCGACTCTGAGGTAGTGTAGATCGCCTGCCATGGCATGCTCCGCGACGATGAACGTGACCGGCTCGTGCGGCCCCTCGGCGCTTATACCACTCAGCCATCCCGCTGCACGCGACGGACGTCTAGGGC
>NZ_LR732513.1 GCF_902506425.1 Novosphingobium sp. 9U
ACCTGTCGAGCCACAAGCGCGCATCGGTCCAGGTACTTATCGAGGCTGCAGGCGCAACCCTTCGCTTCCTCCCGCCCTACAGCCCCGACTTCAACCCGATCGAGAAAGCCTTTGCCCGCCTCAAGGCCATGTTGCGAAAAGCCGGTGAGCGATCCGTCTCTGGCCTGTGGGATCTCATCGGCAGGCTCGTCGACCTCTTCAAGCCCGCCGAGTGCGCCAACTACTTCAGCTGTTGCGGATACAATCCGGAATGAGTGGAAAACGCTCTAAACGGAACCGGTTTGAGAGTGTGCCAAGGCAAACCGCGGTACCGACGCCAATCTGGATCCGCTCTGGCGTGCACAGGGAGCGGCACCGGCGCTTCCTGCCATGACTACGACAGGAAGCAGGGCAGGGCACCTATGTGCCAAAAACGCATCCTTCTCGATCTGGCCATCTGCCCTCCGTCTTAGAATCCGACGATCGGGCGACCGATTGGTGCTTGGCAGAACATGACACTACTATCTCCGCCATTCCAAAAGTATGAACGGCATGGCTTGCATAGCCCCCATCACGAAAGTGACACCTGACTCCTTGGATAAGGGGCAGTGGCATCATGTTGCTCCGACCTCGGGGCCATGACGAGGGGCAGCGCAGGGCCAGGAAGCAGCATACAGCGCCGCCCAACCAAGCTTAAAGCTTCGATGATGCATTTGGCTTCAGGCCGCTAAATGTGACGAACGTAAAGTGCCGGCAAGACGAGGGCAGGGCGAAACGAGGGTCAGGCGGTTCGGGTGATCGCACACAAGGGGCACACCCATGAATGATCTTCTCAGCGTAACCGAGACCCGCGCGAACGCGCGCCCGAGAAGGCAATTTCAACCCAGCCGTGTCTGATCCTCACGGCCGAGGTCTTCGGCGCAGCGGATGCCCCTTCAAGCCGGCACTGGAAGCGTCTGCCATCGCGGCGTTCACGACTAGATCATGAACGGGAATCAGGCAGGGTCACGGCGGCCTAGTAGGTCGGCGTATCCTGATCTAGCCACAACATGCCTCCTGCAACGTCCTTGCATTCGTTCGTCGATCATTTGCCCTTCTCGTACACCCATCTTGCGATATGGATCGGAAATGGTTCGTCGCGGTCAAAGCCGCCCCTCCATGCCGGGCCGACGCTGCGTGGTACGGATAGCAGAACTAGCCAATTGTTGAACAGCCAGCCTGGTCCGGCTTTCGGGATCCTCCGCTAATCAATCACGTCAACCTCGCTACGAGGCACAGTTATGACGGCGGCCCGCTGCCGTGCCACCGTCCCGTGATAGATCCGAGGAAATCTGCCGTGATCAGCGGGCCTCAACCGAGCAAAGATCGTAAGCGGAGCCTGAGCCCCACCTTGCGCGTATGATCTGCCCGGCCGAGTCTCGCCGCCTTTGATGGGGGCGGAGATGGCTGGTGCTATGATGATGTCATCTGTGGACTTCGGGTAATCGCGGTCTGAGTCGAGCTCATGATAACGTGCCGCGATCCGGTGATTGTCCGGGTAACGCGAGCATGATCGGAGAGCTCCAATGATGTACGTGGGACTAGACGTTTCTCAGAAGTCGACGGCTATTTGCGTGGTGAATGAGCGAGGGCAGCGCCAGTGGCGTGGCACCTGCCCCAGTGACCCGCATGTTCTGGCCTCACAGCTTAAGCGTCACGCCGGCGCGGATGCGAGGATTGGCATCGAGACCGGCGCTATGACACCGTGGCTCGTACATGGCCTGCGCCAAGCCGGCCTAACGGTGGACTGCCTAGACGCACGGCGAGTGAAGGCCGCTCTGCAGATGCGGCTCAACAAGACAGATCAGAACGATGCTGAAGGCTTGGCTCAGGTGATGCGCACGGGTTGGTACCGCCCTGTTCATGTAAAGTCGCTGGACGCTCACCGGGCGAGATCTTTGCTGGGTGCCAGAGCGCAGCTGGTCGGCATGCGCACGCGCCTCACCAACATCATCCGTGGCATCCTCAAGACCTCAGGCATGCTGCCAGGATCAGGGCGCGGCCTACGCTTCGATCGACGCGTCGAAGAGCTCATCCAGGACGACCAGGAAGTCTGCATGGTCGTTCGTCCGCTGCTTGCGACATTGCGGCACGTAGGCGAGCAGATCACCACGTTCGACAAAGCGGTGCTCCGTCAGGTTCGCGCCGATCCAACCTGCCGCTTGTTGATGAGTGTTCCTGGCAACGGGGCCTTGTCGTCGCTCGTTTACGTGAGCACTGTCGAGGACCCAAAACGGTTCTCGCGATCCCGGGCTGTGGGAGCGCACTTGCGTTTAACACCCCGCCGATACCAGTCCGGTGACATCGATCGTAGCGGCCGGATTTCGCGGTGCGGCGACAGTCTGGCGCGTACGCTGATGTACGAGGCGGCCATTGTGATCCTGCATCGGGTCAAGCGAGCGTCACAGCTGAGTGAATGGGCACAGGCCATCGCTCAATGAGCCGGACCGGGGAAAGCGCGCGTCGCATTGGCTCGCAAACTTCCCGTCATCCTGCACAGCATCTGGCGATGAGGAGAGGCATTCCGCTGGTCTGGTGCCACACTTTCGGCCTGATACGTCGACTTAGTCCGGCACGCGCCGGACGCTACTGTCGCCCTCGGGCGAGGTGTAGGTGACTGCGTGGATTGGGGCCTTGGGTGCGCCACGAGCGCAAACCCGTTGTGGACCTTGCAGCACCTGCGCTTCCGGGCCGGACCAGATGTTGCGGCGGCCGATGCCGACCGCGTAGAGAACCGTGATCCGGGCGAAGTAGCTGCAGCAAGGCTTGACGAAGGCGGCGCGATTAGAGAACGGCCCCTGCGGCGCAAGAGCTCGTTTGGTATGGTTTCGCTGGTCGGATGCTGCCATCTGTCCGGCCTCGATGCCGCGTTGTTCGCAGCGGGCCAGTATGGGAGTTCGCGGACCGGATCCAAATGATGTGAGCGTGCTCGAGCGCACAACGACATCGACTGGTTTTTCCTGCCCCGTCTTACCGACTTTTGCGCCATACCTTCCTTCGACCTTGCCGTCCTCCGACAACCTCTGACGGATCAACGACCTAAGCCGCCGATACCTCCGGAGCTCTGTAATTTTCTTGTTTAGCGAGCAGTGCCCAGACGATGCGAGCCGTCTTGTTAGCGAGCGCTACAATCGCCAACATCCGCGGCTTGCGCGCGAGCAAAGCGTTGAGCCATGAACCCTCTTTGTCGCCCCGTTTGCATGCGTGGCGCACAACGGCGCTACTGCCGATTATAAGGAGGCGCCTGAGCGTTCGCTCTCCCATCTTCGAGGTTCGGCCGAGCTTCTGCTTGCCCCCCGTAGACTTCTGCAGGGGGGTGAGGCCCAGCCAGGCTGCAAAGTCTCGCCCCCGCCGGAATGTCTCAACCGGCGGCGCCAAAGCTGCGATGGCAGTCGCCGCAATTGGGCCGATCCCCAGGATGGTCATCAGCCGTCGTGAGATTGGATCTGCCTGGGCACGCTGCTTGATTTCCAAGTCGAGTTCATCGATCTGACGATCCAGTTCCTTCAGATGTGCATACATCGTCTGAAACATTCGCCGAGCAGCCTCGGGCAACGAACTTGTTTGTTCCTCGAAGATCTTCGAGAGCTCAATCATCCAAAATGTTCCCTTAGGTGCAACCCAACCATACTCAGCCATGTGACCTCGAATGGCGTTTATGGTCTGAGTTCTCTGTCTAACCATGAGATCGCGGGTCCGGAACACCATTGCTGAGGCCTGCTGCTCTTCACTCTTCACTGCGACAAAGCGCATGTTTGACCGTTGTGCTGCTTCGCAGATCGCCTCAGCATCGGCGGCATCATTCTTGTGCCGCTTGACAAAGGGCTTGACGTAGGCGGGCGGGATGAGCCGGACTTCATGGCCCGTTCGCGCGAGCTCTCGCGCCCAATGATGAGCTCCGCCGCAGGCCTTCATAGCAACAAGGCAGCGTGGCTGTTTGGCGAGGAATGCCAGGATCTTACGGCGCGTTATGCGAACGCTAAACAGTTGCCGACCTGCTGCATCAGCTCCGTGGGCTTGGAACACATTCTTTGCGATATCCAAGCCGATCGTGTGAACCTCGTTCATAGTAACTCCTTTCGTCAGTACTCACCATCCTAGTATTTGCCACATCTGAGCTGTCGGGGGGCGTCCATCCCATCATGTGATGATGCTGGTACGAGCGGGGCTCAGCGGCTTGAGATCTTCACTGGCGCAGGAGAGCGCCGGGATTGGCCACCTGAGGTAAAGGTCTCGATCGTCGCCCAGAGCCACTCGGGACACGAGTCCACCAGCGCTGTGGCTCGCAGGCATGCGATGTGCCCCTCACAGCTATTCACCTGGCGCCGCGAGCTCCCGCAAGCAGATGCAGGCTCAAGGGCTGACATTGCCCGCCACCCCGGCGGCCGCGCCGCTGTTCGTCCCTGCCGTGGTAGAGCCCGCCGTGCCGAGCGACGCTGGTTCGGTCGGCAGGCGTCCACGACGTCGGCGCCGATCATCGCCGGGTGCTGTGGAGCTGGAGATTGATGGAGTGGCCGTGAGGATCGCGTGCGGTGCCGACAAGGGGCTGATCGCGGCGGTAATCCAAGCTCTCAAGGCGACGCGATGATCGGACCTGGTGTTGGCGCACGCGTCATGGTCGCAACTCGGCCTGTGGATTTTTCGTAAAGGCCCAGACTCCCTGGCGGCGCTCGTGGGTGCCGAGTATGGCGGTGATCCCTTTTCGGGGGTGATCTACGTTTTTCGAGCCAAGCGCAGCGACCGGATCAAGCTGATCTGCTGGGACGGCACTGGCCTGTGTTTGATGGCCAAGAAGCTGGAGCAAGGAGGCTTTCGCTGGCCGGGCATCCAGGACGGCGTGATGCGCATCACGGCGGCCCAACTCGGCGCTTTGCTGGAGGGTTTGGACTGGCGCCGCGTGCATGGTGGCCGGCGTCCGATAGCACCGCAGATCGCCGGTTGACGCGGGTTTAAGCTAGTGATTCACCGATCTGGAAGGTAGTGTCCCATGGCGTGGTGTAGGAAGGGCCCTTCGATGAGGTGGCCATCGCCGATCTTCGGTTAGGGTTCGGATGCGAACTCGAACCTGAAGGAAGATAGCGATGACCGATGCCAAGATGGCCT
>NZ_LR732514.1 GCF_902506425.1 Novosphingobium sp. 9U
ACGAACAGGTTCTGCGATAGGCCGGGCACGTCGCGCTCGTAGGTCACCGAGAGCAGTGCCTTGCTCCCGGTGCCACCCAGCTTCATTTGGTCGAGGCTAGAGATCTGAGTGACGCTGTTATCCGGCCGGAGGGCGCCGCTCTCGCGAAAGGCCTGCGTCAGGAATGTGGGTCCGCCGTCCCGCAACGCCTCGATATGCGCTGGTAGATCAAGGCCGAACTTCTCGCCTCGTGCCCAGTTGATTACAGGTACCTCGGTCATGAAGCAGCGCTAGCGCACGACCGTGAGCCTTGAAAGTCGTCGTCGTAAACTGCTGCATTACGGTTACAGCCCGTCCCATCCGAAGCTGAGTAAGCGGCTAAAGTCGGGGAGCGGCCACCGCAGTCTGAATGGCGGGTTATGGGTCTCGGTGGAACCGAGCAGGGTAGGGCGCCTACTCGGTTGCCGCCCGAAAGCTGCCAGGCTGCTCACGCCGACTAGCGGACGTTCCATAAGGTGGTACGCATGCGGGTATGCGCATCATGCTCGCAATATTGCTGGCCACATCAGCGACGATGGCGACGTCTGCTGAGGCATGTCGCGAGGATCGCTCTCCAGCGCAAAAACTGTCGAACGGCTATCAGGGCGGAACAATTTCTGCGGTCGCCGTAATCACGATTTCGCATGCAGCCTACACGCACGAACCTGTTTCCGACGCTCACCCGTGGATGGCTTCCGGGACAGTCGATCGGGTTGTATACGGCTCGTACATCGCCGTGACAGTGCGTTTCGTGCGTGGGTGGGGCTCATCGGCTTGCGATGACGGGCTACCACCGCCAAAGGTTGGAGAACGCTGGGTCCCGTATCTCACAACGGGCGCTGACGACAGGCAACGAGTTTGGCTCGCCTACCCGGCAGAGGTCGCGCGTGCCGCAGATCTCACGCATTTGCGCGATGTCCGCTAACTACCCTTCTCAGACGGAGTCGGCCTGTCCGCTCACGCCCAATGTCAGACGATACCCGTGGATGCTGAGTACACGGTTATTTCACCGGACGACGGTAACTCGGACGAATGGCATTCCCGCTCTCAATCTCCGGTCGTTTGAGCATTCGGCGATCAGAGCTCACGCAACTGCAACCCATGGAACGTCTCGAAGCAGCGCTTTCAGCGCAGACGGTTGATATGATCAAGATTGCTGGCGACAGTATTGAGTTTCGACCGCAAAGTAAGGACACCGCAGACAAGCCTCGCCCCGAGGGCAATGGTTGGATGTTCAACGGGCTGGGCGCGTGTTGCCTGCATGTAGGCCACGATCAGCAAGGCGTCTTGATCGACTACAATCTCGACTGCCGCGTCGGGTTCTTCCTCGTGACCGTCATCTCGGTTGGGTTCGGTGCATTGATCCAGTCATCCTCTGGGCCAGACCATGGATGGGGGTGGGCCTTTGCATGCGGTAACTGGGTCTTGATGTTCTTCAGCAGCTACATCAGCAAAACAATCGAGTTTCGTCGTTGGCTTAAGACCAACCTCACTTCGCATGAGCTCCCCCCAACGAAGCGCTTGCGCGTACCAACCAATCCTGACTGATAATCGTGCCCGCCGGATCTGACTATCCGCAGCTGTCGAACGTCCACTCCCCACCGATGCCGTTGAAAAAGTCGTCTGCTGACGGGGCGGACCACTGCGCTGGCTGGAGACAACTTTTTCAACGGCATCCACCCAACTCGGTCATCAGTTCGGCTAAGTTTTCTCGTGCAAGCTGGGATGTCGAGAAACACATGGCTGACGCGCAGCGCCATAGGAGACAGGGTTTTCCGGCGTTTGGGTGTTGGAAATGACCTGTTTCTCGCACACTCAGGCGAGGATTGGTAGGTTTCGCCCAATCGTTGCCGTTCAGATCGCACCAGTCCTCACCGGATTGCAGACATTCTCGTGGACGGCATCTGCTGCCTCTGGCACCTTGAGAAAATGTACTTGAATGACGGGCCGTCACTTTGTTGGACTAGGATCACGCAATTCTAGGGCGCTGCCTACTCCTATCTGCGGTAGCCATTTTGACTGGTGGCGCCGTAGCGCCAGAAATAACGGTCACGAATTGCCCGGCTCATTTCGAGGGGCGCTTCAAAACCGAACTCGAAAGCGCGGGACCTTACAGATTGACGTCCGCTCACTGTATCAACGCTAAAGGCATCAACAGCTTGACCTGGCCGTCGATGGCCCCAGACGGCAGCGGCTTCGCATGGCTAAATCGCGACGAGGTCGCGGTAGCGGATGTAAAGTCAGGCCAGACAAGAACCTTCGCCACTCCCTTGAGCAACTCCGGTTTTCAGTCTCTCACGGGAGGAGAGCCGCCAATTGGATGGTCGGGCGACTCAAAGTCGGTTTGGGCTGCCAAGCAGGAAGTGGCCTATCCCTCGCACTTTCCTTTGTCAGGTCTGACGCTGATGCGTCTGGCGATGGACGGTTCTACCGTACCTACAAGCCTGAAGCCATCCCCCGCTGGTCCTCTCGATGCCGTTCAATGGATACGGAACTCCGCAATGGCCTTGGTTCAGGTCGGAACCAATGGAAGCTTCTACCGACCGCCCCACGCCGATCCGGCGCCGGAGCTGGCAATGATCGATGCCGCGCACGGGCAAGTTTTGGACCGCCTCCCGCTAAGTAGCTTGAGGTCGTTCAACCAGCGCAAGGCAGGGTTTGATGCCCGGTTTTCGATAGCGGCGGCAACGGCTGTGGTGAAGGCAGGCCGCATTCGTTCAGTCGTCACAATCCGCAATCAAGATGGGGATACATGGGTTCGATGGATACAGGGCTCGCCGCCTATCGAAGTAGCTTCTCCTTTTGGCAAGGAAAGGCGCAACCGCTTGGTCCTTGTTCCATCGGGGAAGCAAGTCCTTAATACCCGTGAGCTACAGCCCGACGGCGTCCAGATCATCTGCGAGGCATGGAGTAGAAATTGCCCTAAGGTACCACCGCCCAAGCCGCGGACGGGTCCACTGTTGGAGTTTCGTGACTTGGATACCGGGAAGGTGCTGTGGTCGATCTCCACAACCGTAAAAGACTTCTGGAATGGAGGCATCCTTGAAGTCAATCCTGACGGGCATTTTGCGCTTATGTCGTGGCCAGAGAAAAAAGGCGGGGTAGTTCAAGCGGCCCTTGTAGACCTAAATAAGGGAGCGGTGGCGCAGTTCTTCCCGCTTGGCGTCTCAGGGGGTGAGGCTGGCTTCACAGCCAAAGGCAATGAGGTCTGGACTCAGGTGACGAACGTCATTTCAATTTATCGGCGTAGCTAGCTGCCGCAAAGTCGATTGCGATCTATGGCAGCTATGGCGCTTGGGCCTCCCACAAGCGGACAGGCAGGTTTCCACCCGTAGCGGTCGTTGGCGAGCGCGTTTAAGCCGTAACACAGGAGGAGTCGCATGACCGACGACGTGATCGCTCGACGAGTTTTCAAAAATCGACGGACAGCAGGCGAAATGTCGCTTTTACAAACCTCAGGAAGATGCTGGTAGTTTCTTCTGCCCGGTCCAAATCGACTGGCCGGAAGGGACGAAGAACAAGAGGGCTGGTGGCGTGGATGAAGTCCAAGCACTACTGCTCGGAATGATGTTAGCTCACACAGACCTACTTGCAGCTAGGAACATGGACGGTCGAGTGATCGAGTGGCTTGATGGCCAAAGCCTTGGACTTCCGGTGACACCTAGCATACGGGATTGGGACCCAGACAATCACATGAATCGAAGAGCAAGGTCCGCTTTCCACTCCGTTTGCATGGCTGGGACGACAGAGTCGGCTCGCCTAATGCGGTCGGTCGTTCAGAGATGAATGGATGGAAGAAGTTGGGAAGCGGGTAGGGCGGTCTGAACGTCCACTTGTGGGTCTCGGCGAAAGTGCGCGGGGGACGGCGCCTGCTGGCTTTCTAACCTCCAGAGCGGCCAGGCTGCTCATTCCCAATGGTGGACGACCCAAGGCTCTCGCATTGCGACATGGTCCTTGTCGCCTCATGATGGCGTATGGACTTTATGAAGTGGCTCAACTCGCTTGACGAGCTCCTCTACGAGGTGATGAGCTGGCTCCTGTTCTTCCCCATAACGCTGTGGCGAGCGACGGTGGGGCCGCTGCGCCTCATGGCCGAAGTCGAGCAGCAAGCAGCTCTCCCCGACGAAGAGCAATATGGCAGCATTCTCAGCCCGCCCCTGTTTCTCGCCCTGTCGCTTCTGCTCGCGCACGCGGGTGCGACCGCACTCGGGCAGTCGGACGCGCTGATCGCCGATAATCATGGTCTCGCCTCGCTGGTTGACGACGATGCGACGGCGCTTGTTGTTCGTGTCGCCGCATTTGCCGGATTCGCGCTGTCCCTAGCGGCGCGGCTGGTGCGAAGCAGGCGCTTGGCGCTCAGCCGCCTCACGCTGCGGCAGCCCTTCTACGAGCAATGCTACCCGTCCGCAGTGTTTGCCCTCGGTCTCGGGATTGGGACGAGCCTGATCCTTGTGCCAAATGGCCCCGCGCACGCCGCTGGGCGACTTCTCGCAGTCGCGAGCCTCACGTACTTCGCAATCGTGGAAGTTCGCTGGTTCGCAGCGGCTCGCGGCATCAGCCATGTACGGGCGCTCGGCCATGTTGTGCTGGCAACATCACAGGCGCTGGTTCTGATGCTAATCATAGGATTCCTGTTCACGCGCTAACCGCTGATCTGTATCGATGGACACAATTCATGGGAGATCGACAATGAAGCGCTTCCTTCTGCTCGCTGCCCTGCTGTCGACTCCTGCGTTGGCGCAGAACACACCACGAGGTCTGCGCGACATGGTGGGCGCCCGCGCCGGACAGGCGGAGGGCGAGCTGCAGCGCCGAGGCTACCGCAACCTCGGAGGAGAGAAAGGCGACGATCGCAGTTACACCTACTGGTGGAACGCAGAGCGGCGTCAATGCGTGACAATCGCCACCATGGAGGGCCGCTACAGTTCGATCACTAGCTCACCTGCGCCAGACTGCGAGCAGCGCGCTTCCGGGCGCGACCGTGAGCGCGACCGGGACCCCAATCGCGATCGTGATCGTGATCGTCCGCGGGCGAGTGGCAGCGTCGCGCCGTACGAGCTGTCTCAACTCTGCCGGGGGCAGGCGGCGACCCGCTTTGACCGTCGCCCGAGCGAGATCACCGTGAATGCTCCGATCCGCCAACGCGACGGGTCTATGGTTCAGGGCTGGTACGATCGCGAAGGCAAGCGAACGACGTTTTTCACCTGTCGCTTCGATGAGGATGACCGTTTCCTGAGCATATTGTGAGGGCCGCGCTATTAGTTAGCACTGAGGCGGAGTGAGCAGCGCGTACGACCGTTTCCCACCTCTCTTGCCTCAGGCCACTGATCCAGCTCTCCGGAGGCGGTCGATCGTTCATATGAATGGATGGCCGCACTTGGGGAGCGGATAGGGCGGCTGGAATGGCCAGTTATGGGTCGTCGTCCCACTTTATGGGCGTTTGGTGTCGACCACAGTATGCCGCCTCAATTCAGCGCTCAAAAACGTTCACCCAAGCAGTAACGCTGCCGCTAGGCGGCCCCAAGTGGCGGGACAGCACTGCCGCCGGCGGCCTGTGTTTGGGCGGCACGGCGATGGATCAACTCTGCACCCGGCACGAGGCAGGGCAGCAGCTGCCGCTACCACTCCGTGCCGCGCTCATCTGACAGGGCGATCAGAATTGCTTCGTTACCGTGCCGATCACCTGTCGCGCCTGCGCGAAGAAGCAGCCGGTCGGGCCGTTGCAGCGGCCGGCGTAGCGCTTGTCGAACATGTTGCTGCCGTTGATCGCAAAGCGCCAGCCGGGCAGGTCGTAGTGCAGCGTGGCGTCGAACAGCGTCACTGCCGGGCTGGAGTAGAGCTCGCCGCCGATGGTCGAGGGGATCACGCCGGGGCTGCTGCTGAGGTGCCGCACGCCCGCACCGCCGCCGAAGCCGGCCAGCGCACCCAAGTCTTGTGTGTAGTCGACGAACAACGAGGCCTTATGGCGTGGCGTCGCCTCCAGCCGCGCGCCGACTTCGGGAGCGAAATCGCTGCGGGTGATCTTGGCATCGGTGTAGCTGTACGAGGCATTGACGCTCAGCTTTTGGTAAAAGCGCGCGACCGCCTCCAGTTCGATGCCCTTGGACACGACGCGGCCGGTCTGGATGTCGAAGAACACGTTGTTGGGGTCGGTCAGCAGCGGGTTGTCTTGCTTGATGTGGAACACCGCCGCGGTGGCGAACAGCTTAACATCGTCGCTGAGGCCTCGAGCGTCGTACTTGATGCCCACCTCCCACTGCTTGCCTTCGCTGGGCGCGAACCGCTCGCCCGCGAAGGTCGAACCTACGTTGGTCAGGAACGAGGTCGAGTAGCTGAGGTAAGGCGCGACGCCGGCCTCGGTCACGTAAGTCGCGCCGGCGCGCCAGGTGAACTTGTCCTGCTTGTCCCTGCCTTCGAAGCCGATGCGATAGTCGGTGATGCGGGTCCAATCCTGCCGGCCCGACAGCGTCAGGATGAAGCCGCCAAGCTTCATCTGGTCCTGCGCGTAGAGGCCGTACTGCTTGAGGCGGATGTCGGTGAAGTTGTCGCCGAATGCCGGCACCGCGATCGGTGCGGTGCTATAGACCGGATCGAACAGGTCTATGTCGCTGGCGAAACCGAAGCCGAACGCCGACTGCTCGCGGTAGTTGCGGAAGTCGAGCCCCACGAGCACGCGGTGTTCAATGTCGCCGGTGGCGAAGCTGGCGTCGAGGCGGTTGTCGACGGTGAACTGCTGGGTGTCGTCGCGCGAAGGGAAGTTGAAGCGCGAGACGGTGCGGTTGTCGGCGCCAAGGCTGCCGGCGTAGATCACCTGCTGATACTCGCTATAATCGGTCCAGCGCAGGTTCTGGGTGAACCGTAGCGCAGACGAGAACTGGTGGGTCAGCTCGTAGCCAGCGCCCCACTGCTCGCGGCGATAGAAGTTGTAATCCGGCTCGCCCAGGTTAACGCTGCGGCGCACGCGGCCAACCGGATTGTCGAACAGCACGCCCGCGGCGGGCAGGAATCCGTTGGTGTCGCCCTCGACGCGGTCCCACTGGTAGTAGCCGAGCGCGGTAACCTTTGTATCCGGGCCGATCTCGAAGGACACCGCAGGCGCGACATAGGCGCGGCGGGCGGTGACGAAGTCGGTCTGGCTGTCACGGTCGCGGTAGAGGCCGGTCAGGCGCGCGCTGATCCCGGGCGTCAATTCGCCGGTGATCGTGCCGGCGGCCTGCTTGAAGTCGTCGGTGCCGTACTTGACTTGGATCTCGCCGCCGAGCTGCGAGGAAGGCCGGCGGCTGGTAAGATTGTAGATGCCGCCTGGAGGCGTACTGCCATAGAGCGTCGAGGCCGATCCCTTGAGAATGTCGACCGCCTCGAAGCCGTAAAGGTCGAGCCCGACATTATCGATGGTGTCGCTAACCGGCGCCTGGACACCGTCGATATATTGGACCGGGATGAAGCCGCGGACGCGCAGGAAGTCGAAGCGCAAGTCCGGGCCGTAGTTCTCTCCCGCGACGCCGGCGGTGTAGCGCACCGCCTGCTGCACGTCGATGAAGTTCAGCAGGTCGATCTGATCGCGTGAGATGACCGAAACCGATTGCGGCGTCTCGATCAGCGGCGCGGTGGTCTTGCTCGCGGTGATCGCACCATCGGGCACGAAGCGGTCGGCAGTTACGATGATCGCGCCCTTGTCGGTGCGGGTAGTCTGGAGAACGCCGGATGTCTTATCGGTGTCGTCGGCCGTGTGCTGTGCCTGCGCCGCGGCCGGAGGTGCAAGGGCCGAACCAGCCAGCAGCATGGCAGAAAGACGCAACGGAACGCGACGAACGAGCATGGCGGGAACCCTGATGACGAGATCGGCCGCGCCCTTACGCAGCCTGTTCTTGGCCGCCCTTGTCACGAATGAGAATAAGTTGCAATAAGAAGGCGAAGTGGCGAGCTGGTCCGATCGAAGAACCGACCGGTTGCGCAAGACCTCTTGCGAGAGGTTCCCTATGCCTCGGCGGAGCCAAGCAAAACCGTGCTCTCAACGGCTTGTGCAACACGTGCGCTCACGGTCACGAGGATCCGAAACCCGCAGCAATCGAAGTTGGAAGGATGAGGAGTCTGCACCCGCAATTGCAGTCCGATCGGATGAGCATCGGTAACCGTGCAGGATGGAACTGAGCCACGACAACGTGACAACCGCCGGTGCTGGCACGCGCACGATGATGTCCGTCCATGGCTTCGGATGCGACCAGAACATGTGGAGCGAGGTCGCAAGCGCCTTCGCGGCAGAGTTTAGCACGGTCCTGTTTGATCATGTCAGGACGGGCGGTCCGACCTGTCCGCCTACGATTTCGCCAAGCATGGCGGCCTGAATGGCTGTTGCCTGCGGGCTGCTCGCTAAAGCGAGTTCACTGGACCATGACTGTGGCTTTGCCGGGGCATAACACAATCATTCGGCGGAGGTTGAGCGCTGCGCTGCGTGGTCGCTCAAAGCCGAGCGCCGATCAGGTCACTCGGCGGGTATGGCATCACCGTGCGCGGGATAGCGGCCCAGTGTGAAGAAGGCGGCGATCGAGCAGACGAACAGAACCGCCGAAGTCACGATGGTCATGTCGTAGCTTCCCATGCGGTCGCGCAGCCCGCCGTACACGGCCGGCGCAAAGCCGGCGCCGAGGCCAAAGATGGCATACTGGATCGAATAGAGCTCGCTGAAATGTCGGCGGCCAAAGTACCGGCCGATGAGATAAGCGACGAGGTCGAATTCGGCGCCGGCCACGAGCCCGATCGTCACGCCGCAGGCGATGCCCGTCGTCAGGTCGATATCAGGCTGCGCCAGCGCAGCAAGAGCGAGTATGGCTGGCGTGACAACGATGAGCGCGACAAACGGCGCGCGCAGGCGGTCGAGCAGAACGCCCGACAGCAGGCGCCCTCCGGTGACGCTGATCGCCATCGCCGCCATCACGGTCGTCGCGGACTGCTTCGAGATGCCGTGCTCGCTCAGCAGCGGAACGAGGTTGGGCATCAATCCCGAGGTCCCGGCAGCGAGCCCAAGGGCGGCAAGTGCGAGTGCCCAGAATCGATAGTCGTGAAGAGCGGCACGAACGGACGTTCCCGCCGCTTCCGATGCCCGCGCAGCCTCACTGGCGCGCTCAGGTTCCTTGAGCCATGCGATCAGGACAGGCAATGCAATGACCAGCGGAAGCGCGCCGTAGGCGAGATAGCCGACACGCCACCCATAGGCGCCGATCACCCAGCTCAGGTAGAACGGCGCGAGCGCGCCAGTCACTCCGGTGCCGGCCAGCGCAATGCCCAGCGCAAGGCCGCGCGCCCTGTCGAACCAGCCGGTTATCATCCGAGCATAAGTGGTCGGCAGCGTGCCGAGCGAAACCACCGCAAGGCACGCCCAGGCCGCGTAGAAGTGCCCGATCGTGCGGCTTATCGTCGCCAAAAGAACAAAGGAAAGGCTGAGGCCGATCGTCGAGCAGATTGCCACCTTGCGCGCGCCGATCCGGTCGGCCAAGCGGCCGACGATCGCGCCAAGGCTGATGAGTGCGATGGGTATGAAGGTCAGCGTGACCAGTATCTGGCTGCGCGGCCAGCCGATATCCTGCTCGAGCGCCGAAGCGAATATGCCCGCGGTATAGGCCGGTATCGGCGACAGGCCCAGCCCGATCCCGATCGAGCAGGCGACGAGCGGGCGCCAGCCGCGCTTCAACTCTTCCACGGTCGAAGGCGCGGCGTCCGTTATCGACGCGTCAGGAGTGTGGGCGAACGCCATCGACGGACTCCTTCTAGAGCGAGTTGCGACGGGCGATGTCGCCCAGCACGGCCGCGCTCGGCTTTGGCGTGCGGGCGAATGTCGTCCGGTCAAGCGAGTGGAGGCCGTAGCGCGGCTTGTAACCGAAGAACCACTCGTAGTTGTCGATCAGCGACCAGTGCGTGTAGCCGCGCACCGGCAGGCCCTCGTCCATGGCCTTGCGCAATTCGGCAAGGGCAGCAGGGATGAACTTTGCGCGCTTCGCGTCGTCGAGCACGTTGCAACCATGCTCGGTGACGACGACCGGAACTCCGCACTTCGAATGGGCGTAGCGGGCCGCGTTCGCTCGAGACGGTGCGTAAAGCTCCGACCCGTTCTCGTCGGTCACGACCCCCGGTGGCGCGGGCAGGCGATGGCTCGCGTCCCACACCGCGCGCCAATAATTCTGGACGCCGATGAAATCGTCGGCACGCGCGGCCTCTAGCCAGGGATCATAGAGCCGTGCGCGAATGCTGTCGCGCATGCTGGCGGCACCCACGGCCTGGTCGTCGTTCATCGCCAGGCTGACACCGACCGGCAGGTCCGGACGCGCGGCTTTCATCGCCTCGCGCGCGGCCTTGTGTCCGGCAATCAGATTTGCCTGAACGACGGCTGCGTTAGGCAGGAACAGCCCGTTGCCCGACAGGTACAGAGGCACGTTCATCGACTTGGCCACGGCTTGGGACATCAGCTTGTCCTCGGCGAGCAGCCGCGCGCCACTGTCCTTGGGGAGCAGCATCGGCAACATGCCGATGAGATTGGGCTCGTTCAGGGTGAGCGCGTAGCCGATGCCGCTTGCGAGGTGCTTGGCGGCGCGGCCGCAGAACCGCGCGAACAGGGACGGCGCCTGTTCCTGAT
>NZ_LR732515.1 GCF_902506425.1 Novosphingobium sp. 9U
GACTGATGAGGTGGATGGCCCCTGTGTCCGGCGACGGTGAGTCGTATTGTGGGCTGTTGTCGAAGCAACCCTGACAAAGGACCATCCACCATGGTAATTACCACGATCGGCCTTGATCTGGCCAAGTCCGTTTTTCAGCTTCACGCGGTTGATGCCGATGGCAATGTAGTCTGGCGCAAGAAGGTGCGGCGTGGGTTGCTGCTCGAGACGCTGGCGCAAGTTCCTGGCTGCCTGATCGGGATGGAAGCCTGTGCCACCGGGCACTACTGGGCGCGTGAAATTTCCGCCTTGGGTCACGAGGTCCGCCTGATGCCGCCGGCCTATGTAAAGGCCTATCTTCGGCGCCAGAAGAACGACGCTGCCGATGCCGAGGCGATCTGCGAAGCGGTGCGGCGCCCGACCATGCGCTTCGTACCGGTCAAGGGTGCGGAGCGACAGGCAGTACTCGTCCTGCACCGCTCGCGTGAACTGCTGGTTCGCCAGCGCACCATGCTGATCAACGCGATCCGCGGTCATTGTGCTGAGTTCGGGCTGGTCGCGGTTCAAGGTGTGAGCGGCAGTCGCGATCTCATTGAGCGGATCCAGCAAGCGGACAGCGCAATGCTGCCGGATATGGCGAAGGCAGCAATGATGCTCCTGGCCGAGCAGCTTCATGCGCTCGTCCGTCAGATCCAGGAACTCAATCGACATCTCCTGACCTGGCATCGCCAGGATCGGGCTAGCCAGCGACTAGCCACCATCCCAGGCGTTGGCATCATCAGTGCCACCGCCCTGGCCGCCTCGGTAACCGATCCGGCAGCGTTCCGCTCGGGCCGGGAGTTCTCTGCTTCGCTGGGCCTGGTCCCGCGACAAAACTCATCGGGCGGCAAGGACAAGCTGGGACGGATCTCGAAGATGGGAGATCGCTACCTCAGGAAGCTCCTTGTGGTCGGTGCGACATCTGTCGTTCGGCGGGCGCGAACCGCAGATACTGCCGCGGCCAACTGGGTCCGCAGCCTGCTCGAGCGCAAGCCTGCCCGACTGGTTACCGTGGCCATGGCCAACAAGAACGCCCGGATCGTCTGGGCGGTGCTGGCGCGCGGCGAGAGCTATCGTCCACCTGCCGTCATCTAAAACAAATGCGGCGCACAAGCGCGGCCGCGTCGAACTGTATGGGTGTCCATTGAATTGATGATGACGATCTGAACGCGGCCGCAGAGGCAGGGACAACCCGAGGTGCTGTCGGAGCTTCGAGCTCGATAGACTGAATGGGACCCGGCCAGCGGACAACATCAGGGCCAGCGGCCATCATACGCCGCGCCAACAGGCCGGACAGATGACCGCAC
>NZ_LR732516.1 GCF_902506425.1 Novosphingobium sp. 9U
CCCCCATCCCCACCCCCTCCCCCGCGGGAGGAGTGGGGAAGAAGGTAGGATATTAGGAGATCAAGGCTCGCGATCGAGAAGCACGCTCCCCCTCGCACGGCCTGCAACCGACAAGTTGAGTACTGAGTCGCCCCGCATCCTAGCGAGGTCAGCGGCGGGGATCGCTCCGCAGTGAAAACTCGCGGCTGACGCGCACGGGTACCGTCAGGCGGCATTCGACGCCGCCGGGCAGGAACTGCAGGTCGACCTGCGATCGCAGTTCATGGGCGACGATCTTCTCGATCAGGTCGCGTCCGAACCCACGCTTGTTTGGTTCCCGCACTGGCGGGCCGCCCTCTTCACGCCAGTGTATCTCGGCATGGTCGGGGCCCGCGAACGACCAGTTCACGTGAATCCGCCCGCTGGTCGTGCTTAGCGCACCGTACTTGGCCGCGTTCGTGGCCAGTTCGTGGATGGCCAGGCCGAGCGACATGGCATCGTTGGGGGCCAGCTTGATCTCCGGCCCGCTCATCACGACGTGCGACTCGTTCCCCTCCATGTAGGGGGCCAGTTCCGAACGGACGACCTCACCGAGTGGAGCATTACTCCAATCCGACTGCGAGAGCAGGTCATGCGTCGCAGACAAGGCGCGGATGCGTGAGGTCAGGCTTTCGGTGAAATCGTCGATATCGGTCGATCGGCGGCGGGTCAGCGCCGCGATCGAAAGGACATTGGCAAGCGTGTTCTTGACCCGGTGATTGAGCTCGCGCGTGAGCGAATTGCGGATCGCGGATTGGCGGCTCAGCCATTCGAGCACGCGGCGATCCTCGGCCGCCCGACGGGTAATCAGGCGTCCGATCGCCATGACCATCAGCGAGGTGATGACGCCGAAGAACAGCGTGACCCGTGCCGTGGTCGAAAGCGTGCCGATCTTCTTGTCACTGACGCGGATGACCCAGGCATGGTTGCCGACATCGATCCGCCGCTCCATCGCCGAACCCGTGGTTCCCGAGACGCGCCGCTGCGCCAGCAGGTTCTCCGGCGCGATCGACTGGTCATAGACACTGACCTCGATCTCGTCGTTGCGATACAGCTCGGCCGCACTCGCCAGGAAGTCGTCGGCGCGAAAGGGGCTATAGACGAAGCCCTTTACCGCGCTGCGCCGGCGCGCGTCGATCACCGGCATGTAGATCAGGAAACCGGTACCGCCTGCCTCGCGGTCCTGCACCAGACGGACCTTGCCCGACGTGACAGGCTTTCCGCTATCCATGGCAAGTTCCATGGCCTGCCGCCGCACCGGATCGGCGTACATGTCGTAGCCGATGGCCCGCTGGTTGCTGCGGGTCATCGGCTCCAGGTAGACGACCGGCGTCGAGAATTCGCGTTCGGTGCCGCCATTGGTGCTGGCCGCGAAGGGATCGGGCCAGATGTGGAAGTCGGGGTTGCCGCTTTCACGCCGTTCAAGCTCGAAGGTAGGCGTGCTGGAAACGCGCAGCAGCGGCGCCCAGCCCAGGCCCAGCGAACCGTAGAGATTGCCGCTCGCCTGCAAGTCGGACGAGAACTCGGAGATCTTTTCTTGCGTGACTTCCGGCTGCATGGCGAAGAGCGCGGATCCGGCTCGCAGCAGCGCGATATTCTCGGTGGCGCGGCGCTGCAGAGCCGACGCGATTTCGGTCAGGTTGCGATCGAGTTCGACCTCACGGCGCTGCTGGTCAGAGCGCTCGATCGCCATGACACTGACGGCGGTGCCGATGCTGGCGATGATGAACAGCAGGAATGGCCATCCCCGCGGATAGCGGTGGAACCACGCCTGCTTCTCAACGCGATCGAGCAGAGTGTCGTCAACCACGCGCGAAACAGTTCCTCATGTATCCCCGCAAACGGTCGGGCGTGTTGCGCAGCCACACGGCATGGCAGCGGCGGCGCGCGCCGACAAGTGTTCGCCATAGGGGAACCATGGCATGGATCAATTGTTCCTGTGACAAACGCCGATCCGGCGCTGAAGCTCGACCGCTCTGCCACGTTTTGCAGACCTCCGCAGGAAAGGGAGTTCGTGTTGTCTCATCCGAAAGGACAAGGGGAGCCCGGGTCGCCGCCCGGTCTGCCACCGTCCATCCGCAAGGATGGTGAGCCGGGTTGGGCTGCAGGATTGAGAAAGCTCTACAAGTCCGTTGTCGAGGAGCCCCTCCCGGACAGCTTCGATGATATTCTCAAGAAGCTGGACGAGAGCGATGAAAGCTGATCGCGACCAGCTGGACAACAAGGCGGACGAGGCATTCCGGCGCGAGTTGCTGGGCACCCTGCCCCACTTGCGCGCTTTTGCGCGTGGGTTGTCGGGTCGGCCCGACTATGCGGACGACTTGGCGCAAGAAGCGGCGATCAAGGCCTGGACCGCGCGTGAGCGCTATACGCCAGGCACGAACATGCGCGCCTGGACCTTTGCGATCCTGCGAAATCATTACCTGAGCGAACTGCGCCGCAGCCGGCGGCAAACCGATCTGGACGAAGGCGCGGCCGAGCGGATGCTGGTGATGGATGCGGACCAGGAAGGCGGCATCCATCTGTCCGACATGGACGCGGCACTACAGCAGCTCGCACCCGAGCGCCGCGAGGCGGTGATGCTGGTGGGCGCGGGCGGCTTCACCTACGAGGAAGCGGCCGAGATCGCCGATTGCGCCGTCGGCACGATGAAGAGCCGCGTGGCGCGTGCGCGGGCCGAGTTGAACCGGCTGCTCGACTCCGATCCCGATCCCCAGGCGCTCGCCAAGCGCAACGCCACCGTTCGTGGTCGCAACAGGCGCGCCGCAGTCGAGGCGACCGAGCAACCCACGCGCACCCGCCGCCGCATCGGCTGAGCTACAAGATCCATGAAAAAGGCCCCGCTCTCGACGAGAGCGAGGCCTTTTTCGTTTAGCGGATCAACCGATCAGCTCGGGTAGATCCAGGGCGTGCCGCGGTCGAAGTTCTCCGAAGCGAACTTCCAGTTGATGATGTTGCCGAGCACCGCCTGCACGTAAGCCGGGCGCTTGTTCTTCTGGTCGACGTAGTAGGCGTGCTCCCACACGTCGACGGTCAGCAGCGGGTTGTCGCTGTCGAGCAGGCCGGTGTTGGCGTCATGCGTCGAGATGACGGCCAGCTTGCCGTCCTTGACAACGAGCCAGGCCCAACCGTTTGAGAAGTGGTTCACCGCCTCGTTTGTGAGTGCCTCGAGCAGGGCGTCCATCGAACCGAAATCGCGCTGAATCGCTGCAGCGAGTGCCTCGCTCGGCTCGCTCTTCTCGGGCGAGAGCGAGTGCCAGTAGAAGCCGTGGTTCCAGGTCTGGGCCGAGTTGTTGAACTTCGGACCGCTGGCAGCGCGGATGATGTCCTCGAGCGGCTTGCCCTCGTCCTCGGTTCCCGCGATCGCCGCATTCAGCTTGTCGACGTAGGTCTTGTGGTGCGCGCCATGGTGCACTTCGAGCGTCGTGCTCGAGATATGCGGTTCGAGCGCGTCGTGGCTGTAAGGCAGCGGCATCAGCGGAATGGTCATGGCAACTTTCCTGTTGTGGATTGCAAGTCAGGCGATGCGAAGTCTGGCCGCGCTCGGACAGAGCAAGGCAAGACCAAGCCGAGTGGCTCGCGGCGTAATGTTTGACGTCCGCGATGACAATTCAAGCAGGATATCCCGATCAGTCGGCACATCTAAACGTGCGAGCGTGCGTTTGCTGCAGGTCCTGCCTGCGCCTTGCACAACGAGCCACCACGCGCAAGATGTCGGGCGGTGAGCGAGCGCCTTGCAGCCCTTCCAGGCCGTCCCCGAACGCGAAAAGGGGACGGCGATCGCTCGCCGTCCCCTCTGCGTGACCCGAGTGGTCTTGCGACCACGCGGAAGACGATCCTTACGGGTGACCCGCTTCGGCGTCCGCCTTCTCTTCGAGAGCGTCGGCCTTGGCTTCGCCGGTGGCGCGCACGGCGTCGGCCTGGTCCTGCATTGCTTCTTCCGAAGCGCCGCCCACCTGATCGGCCGCGTTGTCGATGGCGTCGGCCGTGGCGTCAGCCGAAGCTTCGACCTGGTCGGCAGCGGCCTCGGTCGCGTCGTCAGCCTTGTTGTTGCAAGCCGCGAGGCTCAGCGAGGCACCGGCGACGGCCAAAACGGCGAGACGCGGCATGGTGATCAGTTTCATTGGGAAAGCTCCTTTTGCCCTGTTAAGTAGACGAACGTCCATCGCGAAGCTTAGCGGATCGAACCGCGACGGAACAGGTTCACGATCGCCAGCAGGATCACTGCGCCCAAGAACGAGGCGAACAGCGACATGATGTCGAACGAACCACTGGTGATCGGCGCGCCGCCGATAAGCGGAGTGATGACCACGCCCGCAATCAAAGCGCCGATGACGCCGACCACGATGTTGAGGAAGATACCCTGCTGGCCATCCGTGCGCATGAGAATGCTTGCGAGCCAGCCGATGATACCGCCAACGATGAGAATCAGAATTAGGGTCATGTGTCCAAACTCCAGATGCGTACCTGACCGCCTAAACGGGTTGATCTTTGGTTGGTTCCGGCATCTGGAACTCAGCTTATCGCAATACGACTCGGCGCCGCACTTGCGTGTGATCACGCCATAGTGGGCCGACTGGCAAGTCCAATCGCTCTACAGGCTTGTGGACATTGCAACGCGCCGCAATGGCAATGGCTCGCAAGCTGCAGAAAATAAGTGTGAAAAGTCAGATCCGCCGCCTGTCGGCTCGGTGAGTCAGCGCATCGGTTTGCACCTCTCGCGCAAGCGCGGTCGGGCAGAGTTTTGGTTCCAAGCATTTTGTCACACGCCAGAAAAGATTCCGTTTCGATCGGATGCGCACCCTCTTCGATTGCCCGCCGGCAGCCTCCACCAGCGCAGATCGTTCAGGCCCTAGCGAGGACCGGCGTGCCATTCCTGGCGCGCTAAACGGGAATGAACAGCCTTGTACGCTCCATCGTTACGACAGCGGACCGTGTCTGCCCTTGCTTCCATCGGGATCGTCGCTGTTGGCGGCGCGGCTCTCATCTTGGGCTTGAACACGGACGCACCGCTGACGAGGCAAGTCACCGAGACTCTGACGGCACTCACGCCTGCGCCGCCTGCACCACCGCCCCCTTCACCCAAGAAGCGCCCGCGACCGACCCCGACCCAGGCCACGAGAGCGGAAGCCTCACGACCGAAGGACGAAGCGTCGCCAGAGAACCTGCGAAATCGGGCGAGTGCCGTGTTCGCTCCCGTGACGCCACCCCTGCGCCCTCCCCCGCCGATCATCGCAGCGCCAAAGCCTGGCATCGGCAATGCAGCCAACACCGGTGCTTCGGACCGGGTCGGACCGGGACAAGGTGCAGGCGGCATCGGCGACGGCACCGGCGGAGGGGGCGACGGCGGCGATGGTCACGGCATGGACGATGCCGTGACCCGGCCGGTGCAGACACGCGGCAAGCTCTACTGGTCGGACCTGCCGAAGTCCCTGCGCGAGGCTCATCAAGGCGGCGAGCTGGAGCTGCGCTACGTCGTCAACGTCGATGGCCGGGTGAGCGACTGCCATGTGACGCAGTCCAGCGGCAGTCCCCAGCTCGATGCGCAGACCTGCCGCTTGATCACCGAGCGCTTCCGGTTCCGCCCTTCGCGCGATGCCTCGGGGCGCCCGGTGTCATCCGGCATCATCGAGCGGCACGGGTGGGAACCCCGGCCCGAGGACGCCACCGAGTAGCCGGCGCAAGGAACGGTTGCTTGCCTCATCCTCGTCTCCATTGCCATCGAGCGGATCAATCCTGTACACCTGCTCAGCACAACAAGAATGGAGACCGGAGATGAGCCTGACCGTCAAACCCGCAAAGCCGAGCATCGGCGGCATCATCCAGGTCGATCGGGATCATCTGCTGGACGACGAGACGATCGCCACCGTCCAGCATGAGCTCGAGCAGCGCGGCGTGCTGGTCTTTCCCGAACTCCACGCCAGCGACGAACTCCAGCTCGCCTTCACCGACCGGCTGGGAGATAGGGTGAACTTTACGCGCAGGGTGCCTGGCTCTGACGTCGACACGCCCGACGTCTACAAGATCACTCTCGACCGCAAGCTCAACTCCGAGCCGGACTATGTGCTGGGCACCTTCTTCTGGCATATCGACGGGATCACGATCGACCAGCCGCTGCCCAAGGCCACCGTTCTGTCGGCGCGCAAGCTGTCCGACAGCGGCGGCGCCACGGAGTTCGCCAATCTCTACGCCGCCTACGAACTGCTGCCCGAGCGCGAGAAGCAGGAGATTGAGAACCTGCGGGTGATCCATACGGTGGAGGCGGCCGTGCGCCCGGTCCATGGCACGCCGACCCAAGAGCGCATCGAACGCTACCGCAACCTGGCAGCGGTGATGGAGCAGCCGCTGGTCTGGACGCATGACGACGGGCGCAAGTCGCTGCTGCTGGGCACGCATGCCGATGGCATCGTCGGCATGCCGGGCGCCCATGGCCGCGCCCTGCTCACTCGATTGCAGCAGTGGGCTGCTCAGCCCGATCTCGTCTACACGCACCACTGGACCGAGGGTGACCTGGTGATCTGGAACAACCAGGGCGTCATGCATCGCGTGGTGCCTTACACCGACGAGGGCCGTGTCATGCACCGCACCACTATCGCCAGCAAGGAGAAGCCCGGCCACGTGGCGTCGTCGGCCGAGTTGCAGCGCATCTACGAGATGGCCTGAGCCCTCCGGTCAACCGCCCGTCAAGTGCAGGCCGGCATCGGCGAGCAGCGTCTCGCCGGTGACGTGCCGCGCGGCGGGCGAGTTCAGGAACAGCGCGCTACCCGCGATCTCGTTCGGTTGCGCCGCCACTTGCAACAGCGTGCGCTCGGCGATGGAATCGCGGATGCGACCGCGAGCGCTTCCCAACTTGTCGAACCAGGGCGTGTCGATGAAGCCCGGACACAGCGCGTTCACCCTGATCCGCGGAGCCAGCGCCCGCGCCAACGACAGCGCCAGATTGTTGAGCGCGCCTTTTGACGCCGAGTAGGCGATCGACGAACCACCTCCGGTCACACCCGCAATGGACGATACCATGACCACGGCCGCGCGCTCCGATGCCTCCAGCAGCGACTGGGACGCGCGCACCATCTGGTATGGTCCGACCACGTTGACCTTGTAGATGTCGACGAAGTCGTCGCCTGAAAGCGCGCCGAGATCTTCGTACTTGGCCGTTTTGGTCCGACCGGCGTTGTTGAACAGCGCGTCGATCCGGCCCCACGGCGCGGCAGCCGCAGCGATCGCGCGGCAGTCTTCATCGTCCGAGACATCGCCCCGAACCAGCACCGCTTCTGCGCCATGCGCACGCACCATCGCCGCCGTCTCTTCTGCTCCTTCGCGGCTGGTGGCGTAGTTGATGACCACGCAGCGGGCGCCTTGCTCGGCTGCGCCCTGCGCGATCGCTTGGCCGAGGCCCGACGAGGCGCCAGTAACGACCACGACTGTTTCGGCGTACGGTTGGCGCATCATCCCATCTCCTGAAGACCTCGGCCGCCTCGATCAGGCGATGCTGATCTCGCCCGTCTCGAAGAAATTGAGCAGACCGCGGCCCAGCACGTCGATGCCGACCGGAAGTTTCGCCGCGCTCATCGGTTCGGCGAAACAAACCGCGCTCTCGATCAGCAAAATCATCAGGTAACAGCGCGTGCGTTTGGTTTCACGCGTGGCGCCGCTCAGGCCGTCCAGGGAGAAGCCGGGATACCGCGCGCCGAGGATGGCGATGATGCTCTCGCGGTGGTCGCGCACCGGCTCGGCCCATTGCGGATCGATGCTGGCGCCGACCCAGAAGAGGTTGAGCGATGTCCTGCGCTCGTCCATCGCCTCGCGGAACTCGCGCAGCCAGGTTTTCACTCCGGTGAGCGAGAGGCGCGTCATGCCCGCCAGGGTGCGATACCGATCAAGCTGGTGTTCGAGATCCTCGCGCATCAGCCCGAACAGGATCTCTTCCTTGCTGCGATAATAGAGGTAGACCGTGGCGCGGCTGACTTGCGCACCCTCGGCGATCTCCTCGACCGAGGTCGGGAAGAAGCCTTTGGCTGAGAAAATCGCCCTTGCCGCATGCAGGATGCGCGCTTCCGTGCTGAGCGCGTCATCCTTGTCGAGCAGGCGGCGTCGTCGCTTCACCGTTGTCATGTACGCGCCTTATGCCGGGCCACACGGCCATCGGCAAGGAGCCGCTCACATCAGCCCAACGCCTCCCAGAGCAGCCGCCACAGTCTCGAACCAGGTGACGTGCGCGGAAGCATCGGCAAAGCCCATGCCCATCGAATTGACCGATGCATGCGTACCGCCGGCGTCGCGCCAGCGCAGCGCGAAGTCGGCGACATCCTGAGGAGTCTTGGGCCGCAACATGTTGCATTGCTTTCCGAAGGCGGCGCCGTCTCGCCCCTCATCGCGCAGAGCCGCATCCAGGGTGGCGAGTTGCGCGAAGGCGTCGGCCGCGCCATCGGCGAAGATGAAGCCGTCCGCGATCCGCGCCGCGCGGCGCAGCGCCACATCGGCGAAGCCACCCATCCAGATCGGGATCTGCCGCTTGGGATGGGGCAGCGTCGCTGCGCGATCGATCCTGTCGAACTCACCTTCGAACGTCACCAGTGGCTCGCTCCACAAGCGGCGCAGCAGCGGCACCTGCTCGGCCATGCGCCGGCCCCGGGTCGAGAAATCCTGGCCAAGGGCATCGTACTCGACATAGTTCCAGCCGATGCCGACGCCGAGACGGAACCGCTCGCCGCTTAGCAAGTCGAGATCGGCCGCTTGGCGCGCGACCAGCGCCGTCTGCCGCTGCGGCAGGATCAGCACGCCGCTGACGAGCTCGATGCGGTGCGTCAGCCCAGCAAGGTAGGCGAACATGACGAAGGGATCGTGGAACGGGTGCTTCTCCGTATAGGGACCCCACAGCTTGGGCTCGCGATCGTGCGAAGCGCCCAGCACGTGATCATAGGCGAGCAGGTGATCGTAGCCGAGCTCCTCGGCCGCCAAGCCGATCGTGCGCACGGCAAGCGGGTCGCCCAATTCGTTCTGCGGATAGATCAGACCGATCTTCATGGCCGTTCTCCTTCAGGCGAGGCCGTACAGCCCGATGACTCCACGCCTACCCGGCGGGCGCCGGCGCCAGCAAGGGTGATTGCGCCTCGTGGCAGGACAGGTGTCCACCGTACCGCTGCGGCATGTCCCTGCGTGCAGCGCCGGCGGTGGTGCTTGCCACGAAGCGCCTGCCACGATGTACTGCGGGCAGAACAGAGCGCGGGAGATGGCGCAAGATGCTCAAGTCACCTGATGGCGGCCTCAGGTCCGTGCCCTTCCCGATCGAGGATCCCGAGCGGATCCCGGCGCGGCGCTACTACGACCAGGCGTTCTACGATGCCGAGGTCGAGCATTTGTGGCCGCACGTGTGGCAGATGGCCTGCCGCGAAGAGCAGCTGCAGGATGTGGGCGACTGGATCGAGTACGAGAACGTCGGCAAGTCGGTGATCGTGGTGCGCACGACTTCGGGTGTGAAGGCGTTCCACAACGCCTGCCGCCACCGCGGCGTGCCGATCGCCGGCGGCACCACGATCGGCTCGTCGCATGCGACCGCCCACGGCAACTGCGCCAAGAGCGGCTTCGTCTGCCCCTTCCACGGCTGGCGCTGGAACATGGATGGCGAGAACACGCTGGTCTATGGCAAGCACTTGTTCTCGGACCGCCAGCTCGACGCCGACGACATCAATCTGATCCCCTGCCGTGCCGAAGTCTGGGGCGGCTGCGTGTGGATCAACCACGACGATGACGCGCCCTCGGTGAAGGAGAGCCTGGGGCCCGTTGCCGACCGGCTTGAGGCGCATAACGTGCAGGCTCTGCGCGCGGAGTGGGCTTACGGCACCGTACTGCCGGCCAACTGGAAGATCGCAATGGAGGCCTTCATGGAAGGCTACCACGTGATGCAGACGCACCCGCAGCTGCACAAGCCGATGGAGGGTGTCTACCACGATCCCTTCGATCCGGACGTCGTGCTGCGCAAGGAAGGCTCGGCCAACGCCAGGCGAGTCGCGGTCGAGGGCGTGACGAGCCAGCAGGCGGTGGAGATGCAGAAGCACCACCTCGCTCTCCTCAGCGAGGGCATGGCCGGCATGGTCCACGCCAAGGAAGTCGAGATCGCCAAAAGCGTCTCGCACGAAGGCTTGTCGCAAGATCCCAACCTGGCCGTGCCGCAATGGTATGGCTTGGTGATGAAGCACATCAGCGAGGGCTTGCGCCAGCGTGGCGAGCCGGTGCCCGACTTGCTGGCGGTCGCGCAGTCCGACCCGATCAACGCAGTCGAGTTCCTGTTCCCGCACCACTTCCTGCTGCCGATCTTCTCCAGCATGTCGGCCTATCGCATCCGACCGCTAGGTCCGGAGAGCTGCTTCTTCGAGCTGTGGTCGCTGACCTTCTATCCCGAAGGCCAGGAGCCCGACCCGGTGATGGAGCCAATCGTGCTGCCGTTCGATAGCCCCGAGTTCCCGCCGATTCCGCGGCAGGACTACTCGAACATCCCGATCCAGCAGAAGGGCCTGCATGCCAAGGGTTTCGAGTTCATGCGCCTGTCCAAGGACATGGAAGGCCTGATCAGCAACTTCCAGCGCATCCTGGACGGCTATCTGGCGGGATTGCCGCAGGAGGCACTGGCAAAGGCGCAGCACCAGCTCGGCGGCAATTTCGATGGACCGATTGTGGAGCTGTGGGGTTAGAGCGTGATCACTTGTAGGTGAGTCCCCCTCTTCAGCGGGGACTGCGCCGAAATGACGAGTGCGCTCCCCTATTTTACAGCAGCTTGTCCAAGGTGATCGGCAGGTCGCGCACCCGCTTGCCCGTGGCGTTGTACACTGCGTTCGCGACGGCGGCCGACACACCCGTGATGCCGATCTCGCCGATTCCGCGCGCGCCCATTGGCGAGACCGGATCGGGTATGTCGCTGAAGATCACCTCGATCTCGGGCACGTCGAGATGCACCGGCAGGTGGTATTCCGAGAGGCTCGCGTTCATGATCCGGCCGTTGCGCGGGTCGACTTGCGTCTCCTCCATCAGCGCAGCCCCCAGGCCCATGATGATCCCGCCGCGCAGCTGGCTGGTGGCCGTCTTGGGATTGAGGATGCGGCCGCAGTCATAGGCGCCGGTGATCCGTGGCACTCGCACTTCGCCCGTGACTGCATTGACACGCGCTTCTACGAAAACCGCGCCGTGCGAGTGCATGGACCAGTGCATGCCTTCGCCCGGCATCGGCGCCTGGCCGACGACGGAAATCTCGAAGCGTCCCGCCCGGCTCAGGATCGAGGCATAGCTTTCGTACCGCTGCGGATCGCTGAGGCTGGCAAGGCCGCCGTGCGTGGTCCCGACCTCGTCTGCGGATAGCCCGGCCAGCGGCGAATCGTTGCCGGCCAGCTGCAGCAGCTCCTCCACAAGTTCGCGCGTCGCGACGATGATGGCGCTGCCGACCGATGCCGTTTGCTGCGAACCGCCCGCCAGCACCACGCCGGGAAGCGAGTTGTCGCCATAGCTGAACTCGATCGCGTCCATCGGCAGAGCCAGCCTGTCTGCCAGGATCTGGGTGTGCACGGTCGAGGTGCCCATCCCCATCTCATGCGCGGCGACGCTGACATGCGCACGGCCGTCAGCTGTGAGTTTGATGCCCGCCGCCCCGCCAGGCATGCGCTGATAAGGGTAGCCGGCCATCGCACAGCCCAAGCCCACCAACCACTCACCCTCGCGCCGTGAGCCGGGCGCCTGGCGCTTGTCCCAGCCGAAGCGCTCGGCGCCGGTGCGCCAGCACCACACGACCTCGCGCGATGAGAACGGCAGGCCCTTCATCGGGTCCTTCTCGGGCTCGTTGCGGATGCGCAGCTCGACCGGATCTACACCGATCTGCTCGGCCAATTCGTCCATCGCCGATTCCAGCCCGAAGCTGCCGACCGCCTCGCCGGGCGCGCGCATGAAGGTGTTGGCCAGCATGTCGAGCGTCGCGACCTGCACGTCGAGCAGCATCGACTTGGTCGCATAGCTACTCTGCGCCGAGAGGATAAACGGCTCTGGCAGCGCATTGTGCGCGCTCATGATCACCGTGCCGGTGTGCTGCAGTGCCTGCAGGCGACCCTCGGCATCGGTGCCCAGAGCAACGGTCTGCTCGGTCAACGCGCGGCCCCCGACGGTCCGATACACACCCTCTCGCGAGAGGTTCATGCGCACCGGACGACCCGACTCGCGTGCAGCGGCAGCGGCCAGGATCTGGTGGCTCCACAAGACCTTGCTGCCGAACCCGCCGCCGACATAGGGCGATGTCACATGGACCTTGTCCTCGTCTAGCCCGAACACGTTGCCCACGCTCCAGGCCACATGGTTCACCGCCTGCACGGCGTCGTGCATATGCAGTTCGCCATCCCGCCAATAGAGCGTCACGGCGTGAGGCTCGATCGCATTGTGGTTGTGCCGGGGCGTCGTGTAGGTCGCCTCGAAGCGGTGGCGGGCTGCGGCGAGCTCGTCCTCGGGCTTGCCCACTTCGACATGCGCTGGCTGGCCGAACACCACTCCGGTGTGCGTGCCACGCGCTTTGCCGGCCTCCAAGGTCGTCACCGCCTCGTCGATTTCGTAGGTGGCCTTGATCAGCGAGGCGGCATGTTCGGCCTGCTCCAGCGTCTCGGCAAGGACGAGTGCGATCGGCTGGCCATTGTAGTGGACCTCGGCATCTTGCAGGATCGGCAGGTCGTCGCCTCCACCGGCCTTGCCCGCGGTCATGAACAGCGGCATCGGCTTGAGGCGCGGCGCATTCTCGTGCGTCATCACCAGCACTACGCCAGGCGCTCCCTGCGCTGCCGACGTGTCGATCGCAGTGATACGTCCGCGCGCGATGGTGGCGAAAGTCAGCGCCGCGTGGGCCATGTTCTCCGGCGCGAACTCGGCCGCGAACTTGGCGGCGCCGCGCACCTTGAGCGGACCGTCAATGCGTGAGACCGGCTGCCCGACATGCCCGTGCTGCTGGCGGCCGACCGGATCGTTCCAAGCGCCGGGCACCCAGCTGGCAGGTGCCAGCTGGATCGCCTTCTCGACGGCGGCCTGCACCAGCCCCTGCGCCGCCTGGCGTGCGCTCTCGATCGGGTTCATGCGGCATCTCCGGCAAGGTCCGACAGCACGGCGGTGATCGTGCGCGCGGCGAGTTCGATCTTGAAGCCATTGTCCCGCAGCGGTCTGGCGTCCGCGAGTTCGGCATCGGCGGCCCGACGGAACAGCTCTGCAGACGCAGGCTGGCCAACCAGTGCAGCCTCGGCCTTTGCGGCGCGCCAGGGCTTGTGCGCCACGCCGCCAAGAGCAATCCGTGCTTCGGCGATCGTGCCGTCTTCCACGCGGAGCGCAGCAGCGACCGAGACGAGCGCAAAGGCGTAGCTGGAGCGATCACGGACCTTGCGGTAAGCCGAGTGCGCGGCAAGCGGCAGCGCCGGCAACTCGATCGCGGTGATTAGCTCGCCGGGCTGCAACACGGTTTCAATCTGCGGCGTCTCGCCCGGCAGCTGGTGGAAGTTGGCGAACGGCACCGAGCGGGTGCCCTCCGCCCCTTCGATCTCCACCGTGGCGTCGAGCACTGCCAGCGCGACGCACATGTCCGAGGGATGGACCGCCACGCATGCGTCCGAAGCGCCGAGGATTGCGTGGCCGCGGTTCAGGCCCTCCAGCGCATCGCAGCCCTGTCCCGGCGCGCGCTTGTTGCAGCGAGACCCTTCCTCGTCGTAGAAGTACGAACATCGGGTTCGCTGCAGCAGGTTCCCGGCCACCGTCGCCATGTTGCGGATCTGCGCCGACGCCCCCGCCAGCACGGCGCGCGACAGCACCGGATAGCGGCTGCGGATGAGCGGATGCTCGGCAAGCGCGGTATTGCGCGTTGCCGCACCGATCCTCAGGCCACCCGATGCGGTCTTCGCGATGCCCGCTGCCAGTCCGGTCACGTCGACGAGCTCGCGCGGCCGCTCGACGGTCTCGCGCATCAGGTCGACGAGGTTGGTGCCGCCCCCGAGGAACCGCGCATCTTGTGCCGCGCCCAGCAGCAGGGCATGGCTGGGGTCGCTGGCGCGCGCATACGTGAACTCGATCATCGCGCGCCCTCCGTCACGTAGGTGGCGACGATGGCATCGACGATCCCATTGTGCGCGCCGCAGCGGCACAAGTTGCCGCTCATCCGCTCGCGCAGCTCATCGTGCGTGAGTTCGATCTGAGTGCTCGCAAGGTCGCCGGTGACGTTGCTGGGCAATCCCCGCCGCCACTCCTCAACCATCGCCACGGCCGAGCAGATTTGGCCCGGTGTGCAGTAGCCGCACTGGAAGCCGTCGTGCTCGACGAAGGCCTGCTGCAGCGGGTGCATCGCGCCCTCCACGACCAATCCCTCGATCGTGGTGACCGAGCGACCATCCGCCTGCACGGCCAAGGTCAGGCAGGACAGCACGCGCTCCCCATCGAGTAGCACCGTGCAGGCGCCACACGCGCCCTGGTTGCAGCCCTTCTTGGTTCCGGTGAGATCGAGCCGCTCGCGCAGCAGGTCGAGGAGCGAGACGCGCGGGTCGGTCGGAACCGCGACCTGCATGCCGTTGACGGTCAGTGCCATGGGTAGGCTCCTTCGGCTGGGAGCGATGGGATGGTGAGCATAGCCATCGGCGGTCGCCGCGGCTCCGTTCACTTTTGGGCATATAGGATCGCAGTTGTGCGACTGCGAATGCAACTGGTCGCACGTAGACACCAGAGTGGCGCTGCGTCCTCGGTGTTGCGCCTGCCGGTTAAAGCTCGCCGCGTGCCCGGCGGATCGCGAACCACTTGGCGACGTTGCGATTATGCTCGTCCAGGGTTGCGGCGAACGCATGGCCACCGGTTCCATCCGCGACCATGTAGAGCGCCTTGGTGTCGGCCGGGTGCAGCACCGCCTCGATCGAGGCGCGGCCCGGGTTGGTGATCGGGTGCTTGGGCAGACCGACCATCGTGTAGGTGTTGTAGTCGTTCACCGCCTGGATCTCGGACTGCAGGATGCGGCGTCCGAGCGGCTTGCCCTTGGTGATGGGATAGATGATCGTCGGGTCGGCTTGCAGCATCATGCCCTGCTTCAGCCGGTTGGAATAGAGCCCGGCCACCATTTCGCGCTCGCTCGGCTTGCCGGTTTCCTTTTCAACGATCGATGCGAGTGTCAGCGCCTGCTCGGGCGTCTTCACCACAAGGTTCGGCGCGCGCTTGGGCCATAGCTCTGCGACCGTGCGGCTCATGGCCGCCTGCATTCGGCGCAGAACCGCCTGGCGGCTTTCGCCGCGCTCGAAGGCATAGCTATCTGGCAGCACCGACGCCTCGGCGGGTATCGGTACCACGCCGGTCAGCTGGTCCTGCGCCTTCAGCCGCTCGTAGACCATGATCGAAGGCATGCCTTCGGGCACGGTCACAAAGCGGCGGATCACGTCGTCGCTGGTGATGATCGAGAGCACTTGCGAGGGGCTGGCATGCGCAGGAATCGCGAACTCGCCCGCCTTGATGTCCCGCCCGCCGCCGAAGATGCGCGCGCGCAGCTTGAAGCCGGTTGCGGAGGAGATCACGCCCTTGGCCTCCAGCCGCTCGGCCACGGTACCCAGCGACGCGCCGTTGGGGACGATGAAGGTGCCGTCCTTCGCTTGCGGGCCCGAGCCGTACCAGCCGCCGAGGAACACGCCGATGGCGATCAGCCCCGCGATGACGAGCACCGCGATCAGCCCGCAACCCTTGCGCGAGAGCACTTAGCTGTCCTCCCCGGCACGGGGAGGGGGACCGCCAGCATAGCTGGTGGTGGAGGGGACTCGCGTCCTCCCGCAAGCTCGCGTGGTGGCGAGAGTCTCCTCCACCACTCGCTGCGCGAGCGGTCCCCCTCCCCGAATCGGGGAGGACAAGGGATCCCTCGCGCCCAAAGCCTCAGTCCGCCTTGCGCATGATCAGGCTGGCGTTGGTGCCGCCAAAGCCGAAGCTGTTGTTCAGCACCGCGCGCACTTCGCGC
>NZ_LR732517.1 GCF_902506425.1 Novosphingobium sp. 9U
CTTGGAAGGATCGCCCGCGAAGCTCCATCATGCGGCGGCATATGCCGACCGCGAAGACGACCATGCTCCCGGCAACGGCATCTCCAAAGCCCTCTTGCAACCGACGCGATTAGACGACAAGTGGCAGAAGTTGGTGAGCGAGGAGGGCGGTCGGAATGACCGGAACTGGGTCTCAAGGCCAAACCGCGGTGAAGCTGCGCGGTTGGCAGAAGACTTAATCGCCTGGTCGGCGCTTGTGCTCTTTGCTGTCGGCCTTTGGGTTATCGGCAAGTTACTGTAGCGGCGCTTGCCGCTCTCGCTGGCTTGCAGGCATCCAGAACACACGATCTCTCCCGTCCAATGCTCGTTGCATGCCGCGTCCAATCTGCTCGGCAAAGCTGCATGAGCGGTAGCTTGTGGGAAGGGCGCTAGCGCCGCTGAATGGCGGGTTGTGGGTCGCGGCCGAAGGGCTCAGGGCAGGGCAGCTAACATGAGCTGCACGTCGAAGCGGCCCTGCGGGGCACGTACTGGCCAAGCAACGCGCCGGGAGCGTCTTGCAGTGCTGCGCGATGAAGGAGTGAACCAAACCTTCTGACCTTCTCAAACTCGACTTGGTAGATAGCGACGCCCTGACTTGATCGGCCGCCCGCCTTAGTGCGCTCCTTATCGATGACAAAATAGCCAGCTTCCGTACGCGAGAGGATGGTCGCCCGCGGGTGATATCTGGTCAGCATCGGCTTGTAGCGGATGAGAAGGGCACTTCGGCCAGAGAGGGTCGCCTTCGCGCCATGTCCAAGGTCGAAGAACTCCACATCCTCAGCGTATAGCGACGCGAACGCGTCCACGTCGCCCTTGTTGAAGGCATCTACCTGAGCTTGCACAACGGCTGCTGGCGTCTGGGGTCACGCCGACGCATGTGCGGGCATCGTTGCAGTTCCGCCCAAGGTGACCGCCGCCGAAGTCAAAACGAACATTCGTCGCATCCCCCGTTCCACTGTTTGCCGCCCGTTCATCTCACAACGGATGTCGACCCCAGAGCTGCCGAGCCGCGATCCATCCGTCAACAGCGTTCGTCGAATACGATCAAGCGCCAGACCGGCCACAGAGCCAAAGTGAACGAGATGCAAGTTCTGGGTTGCGAATGAGCGGCTCTGACCTGCGCAACTGGGTCTCCCGTAGCTAGTGACTTAAATGGAAGAGAAGAGTTGTCCCCCCCCCGAGCGCCGCTTCCGCAATCTTGATATCTGATCGGTAAAGAAATACGCTCGCGATCGAAAAACTAGGGGTGGATCTAATGCGTCGAGCGCTGGTTGCCGTGAGCTTGTCTTTACTGGCTGTTCCCTTGCAAGCGCAGGTTCCAAATCCTGAAGCTGCCTACAAGGCAGCGGGTGCAGCAGCGACAAGGCCGCGGGCGACAATCGCATACGGCTCATCAGCGCTGCAGGTTGCGGATCTGAGACTGCCCAAAGGTCAGGGTCCGTTCCCGGTCGCGGTGGTCGTGCATGGTGGCTGCTTCATGTCGAGCGTGGATAAGCGCACGAGCATAGCGGCCTTCGCCGATGCGCTGACTGCTCGGGGCTTTGCAACATGGAACATCGAATACCGCCGCGTCGGCGATCCCGGCGGCGGATGGCCTGGGAGCTTTGAGGACGTTGCCGCTGCGGTGGACAAGCTCGCCAACATAGCGCCGCGCTACAAGCTTGATCTCACGCGAGTGACGATGGTCGGTCATTCCGCGGGTGCATATTTTGCGCTTTGGGCATCGTCCCGGAGTCGAATTGGCTCACCCTGGCGCAGCACCAAGGTTCGACCCGTAAGCGTGATCGCGATCGATGGACCCGGCGCGCTGGCACCCTTTATAGGTGTGGATGCTGAAGTTTGCGGTAGACCGGTGATCGTGCCGCTCATGGGTGGAACACCCGCGCGGCGCCCCGCTGAATACCATATTGCCAGCCCACAAGATCACCAACCGCTCGGGATCAAGCAGCTCATGGTAGAAGGTGAGCTCAAGGACCTCATGGAACCTTACATCGCATCGGCCAAAGCCGGTGGCGACCCGGTCCTGATTCTGGCTCCGTCCCAAGCCAATCACTTCGACATCGTGACGCCGGCAACCAAGAATGGGCAGGCCGTGCTTGAGTTTATTGCGGCTCACGCTCTTCCAAGCCCTGCTAACGACGATGGCCGAGGCCAACCTACTTTCTCACCGTGAAGCAGCTGAGCCTTTGGCCGAGATTAGGAGAGCTGGAAGGGCGGTCTAAGCGTCCTGGTTTTGGTGAAGCCAGCGCGCATCAGCTTGTTCATTGCGGCCGAGGAGGCATTTCGACCCAAATGGTCGAGGCGCGTTCGATGCCATCCAGAGCGGAAGATGCGTTTAAGCGGCATCCCACAGCGGCTGTCGATGCCTCGTGCTTGAAGAAGAAACAGGGTAGCTTGCATCG
>NZ_LR732518.1 GCF_902506425.1 Novosphingobium sp. 9U
GAACCTTGGAAGGATCGCCCGCGAAGCTCCATCATGCGGCGGCATATGCCGACCGCGAAGACGACCATGCTCCCGGCAACGGCATCTCCAAAGCCCTCTTGCAACCGACGCGATTAGACGACAAGCGGCAGAAGTTGGCGAGCGAGGAGGGTGGTCTGAGTGGCCGCAACTGGGCCGTCCGAAGCAACTACTTTGGGCAGCTCGAAAGCCGCCATATTGCTTGCCAAACATGGAGGATGACCATTCGCCAAGTGCGCTCGGAGGGCGTCCCACAGATCTTCATCCAAGATGCCGAGTGCCTAGCAATCGTAGACAAAGCAGAACGGACCAGGTCGCGAATAGGTTAAATCCGGGAAACCCGAATAAGCCCAGAGCGATGTGAAATTCACGTCATCATCATAGGCCACAGGGTTGTTTGACAAGACAGCTTGGTCGCCGTTGAAGAGAAACTTCAGACCAACTCCGACCAGACCAAATCCGGCCACCAGACCCACAGTCCTCATCCAGCCGGGCAACGCGATGGAGTTCTTTCAATTAATCGCCGCGAGCATAGGCCAACCATGCTCATTGGAAGCATGAAGAGGATGTCGGACACCGCGGCCTCCGCCATCGCTGCCAATCGAAGAACTGCCACGCCAGCCAGAGCCACAACCCCAAGATGGTCCAACCTTGACCTATCCCATTTCGACCCCCGCTGCTGATCGTTTAACGCTCTGACCATAAAGCCAAATCGCCACGGGGATCATCATGAGAACCTGCGCAGCGGACGACAAAACTGGACGTTTAAGAGTAGCTGGCCCCGGGGCCGCACCCCGCTGGATTTCTGCATCTGCAGGGACGGCGTCGTGATGTATGCGATGAGGCTTCCGAACGAACATATGCCAAGAACGCCGCTCACGATTGCCAACGACGGGGTGGATGGCCTATCGCGTGGCTCGTATCGTCGAATGCTGGAAGAGGCATTTTCTGTTCCAGTTGAGTTGAAACGTAAATTGCGATCGGAACACACACTGAGCGGAGCATTGCGCCAAGCAACTTCTCGAACAATGCAGAGAATTACAAGGCCTGCATAGTCTGTAATCGCAAGTGATCCTGTACGCAGACCAACTCAGGATCGGGCCGATCGTGCGCGACGGCTGCTTTCTGCTGCAGGCGTTCAGAGGGCGTTTTTTATTTGTACCCTCATTTGCCTCGCGCCGATGAGCCTCCCGATCTGAATGCCGGCACGGGCGTGTTCATTAGCGCTGCACCTGCGTGCCGAGCCCAAGGTCGTCGGTAGCCTGTCTCGCCCGCTCAAGCTCTGTATTTTGGCAAAAGGCGATCCGCCAGCTAGAGTTCTTGCGTGTAATTACAAAAGTCGGTCGACTGCCGACTTCAACGGACTGTTTCGGGCCGAGCCAGGCTGGGCTGCGTACAGTGACAAGAACGACATTGGGTGCCAATTGCCTCGCTCGCTCGATCGTCAGCACAAGGCGGCTTGTCGCGAAGAAAGGATCTGTATGGAGTTTCGAATGGTAATTTCGGATTTCCACGCCGCCATTGATCAGGTCGCCGCCACGATGGATAAACGTGCTATCAGGCCAGAAGATCGCGTCGAAGCCAATCAGCTTGTGCGTGTTCCAAGAAGCTGCAAATTGATCAACCAGCGGTTTAGCGATCAACGCCGCTGCGGCATCGATCATCGGAGTGATATGTTCTGAGGAGTTTGGCGCTGCGGCAGCGAGGCTACTTACCGCGGCATTGAGAAGGGCGAATGCGATAAGAATTTTTCGTATGAAGCGACGCCTTGATTCGTGCACATCTGATTCCTGTGTTTAATAGCGCAAGACCTCGCTCGAGAGTATAATTCTAGCATAGGTGATGTAAATTGCAGAAGTAATGATAGGCCATATTTGCCGCTGCAAGTTAATGCTGTGGATCTAATGGATGGCGACGTCCGCGCAAGCCGACTGCGGGGATCACGTGTGGCGAGTGGTGGCTCCTGACAAATCTTCCCATGCGACACCTCAAATTAGCAACGGCAGAAAGCCTCAGCTCCTCCGCATCTTAAGACCTAAGTAGGGATGGGATCGAGATGAATGAGCGGTCGGAGTTGGGGAACCTATAGTTGGCGATGAGCAAACAAACTGGGTCTCGACGGTTCGAAAGTTTCGGCCTGCAGACTTGTGTCTGATTGCCTAAGCTGCTGCGCTAAGTGCCTGATCCAAATCTTGAAGAATGCCCTCGATATGCTCGAGGCCGACGGATAATCGCACATAGCTTTGGGAGACGCCGGTAGCGAACTGCTCATCGGGCGACAGTTGCGAGTGGGTCGTCGATGCAGGGTGAATAGCCAAGCTGCGCGCATCGCCGATGTTTGCGACATGATAGAAAAGCTGGAGCGCGTCGATGAAGCGCCGTCCTGCTTCAATCCGGCCGCCCAACTCGAAGCCGACAAGACCACCATCCCCACCGCTCAGGTAGCGATCCGCGCGTTGACGCTCGGGACCGTGCTGTAGCGACGGATGAATGACCTTCGTCACCTCAGCACGGTCGGCAAGGAAGCGGGCGACGCTAGCAGCGTTTTCGCAGTGGCCCGGCATGCGCAACGGCAGCGTTTCGAGACCTTGAAGCAACTGGAAGGCGCTGAACGGCGACAGCGCTGCTCCCAAGTCACGCAGCAGCACGGTCCGGGCGCGCAGCACATAGGCGATCGGGCCGAGCGGCTTGGCTGCTTCTACCCAGATGATGCCATGGTAGCTTGGATCGGGCATGTTGAGCGACGGGTGGCGCTCAGGCCAAGCGGCCCAGTCGAAATTGCCGCCGTCTACGATCAGGCCCCCGATTGAGGTCCCATGGCCACCTATATACTTGGTGGTGGAGTAGACGACGATGGCGGCACCGTGATCTAGTGGCCTGGCAATCAGCGGGGCGGCGGTGTTGTCGACGATCAGCGGTACGCCCTTTGCTCTCCCGATCGCAGCGATCTCGACGATGGGGCTTACCACAAGTTTCGGGTTGGGCAGCATTTCGACATAGTACGCGCGGGTCCGCTCGTCAGTCGCCCTCTCAAAAGCGGCGGGATCGACGGGGTCTACAAACCGAACCTCGATCCCCATGTCGCGCATCGTGTTGGCGAACAGGTTGTAAGTGCAACCATAAAGGTCAGTGCCGCTGACGATGTTGTCCCCAGCCCTGGCGAGGTTCTGCACCGCGTAAGCAGATGCCGCTTGGTCAGAGGCTACGGCCAGTGCCGCGGCTCCGCCTTCCAGCGCGGCCATGCGCTGCTCAAGCACGTCTGTGGTCGGATTGCCAATCCGCGTATAGATGTTGCCGAGTTCCTCCAGGGCGAACAAGCTTGCAGCATGTGCGGCGCTGCGGAACTGATAGGAGGTGGTCTGGTAGATCGGCGGGGCGACAGCACCTGTGGCGCCATCCGAACGCCACCCGGCATGTAGCGCTGAGGTCTCGGGGCGGTAACGTTTGCTGTTCATAGGCTGACTCTCTCTGAGTAACGGCACAATAGCGGCTTCGAATTATTCTGAAAAGTAAGCTGCATCTCAGAGCTGCTCTCAACGTTCACTATTCCGCACAGCAGTGAGTTATTGTCCGGGGTAAATTGGAAAGGGCGCACCAATTCATTCAGATTACTCTGTTTTTAACCTAGCGGATCACTGGGCGGCGGCGGTGCTGCATAGATGTACAAGATGTCGGGGTTGAGATGCGAGGGGTGGCCCTTTGTTTCTGGAAACCGGCTCAGCGCGGCGAGCGTCGGCAACCGAATCTCACAGTTGGGACGGGGGCGGGGTCCGCCTTCAACCGGCTCTTTGTCGGCATGCTTGCCACCGGCAGGTCGTTAAATGACAATGCTGCACTGCAACAGATCCCGCTGACCACAGTTCCTAAGGCGCTATGACTGACCCCAGACTGATCCTCATGAAAGCGATCGCAACCAAGAAACTGGTTGAGGCGGTTTACAATGGAGTGACCACGCTGCTGGCGCCCCACCTCCTCTATGAACGCCATGGCGAGCTCTTTTTGTGCGCGCTCAACGTACGCAAGGCCTGGCGAACCGACCAGGCACTTCGGTTAGGTCAGTTCAAGCTGAGCGGGCTTGTCGATTGCACGCTTATCGATGAGCGTTTCGAGCCGCTCACTGGTATCGTTGTGTCCACTCCAAGGACAGATGACGCTCTGGTACTGGCGATTTGACGCTGTCCAATGGATGCTTGAGGTGCACCCGGCAGTGTTCTGCGTGGCGGCAATTCACCTCGTCGCTCGTCGCTCGTTGCTCGGTCCAGCTCGCGGACATTCGTCACTCGCGTATGTGAACAGGCGGTGGAAGTTGGGAAGCGGGAAGCACCCCCTGAATGGCGGTTTATGGGTCCAGCGGCTTTCCACTGCAGGCTTTTCAGGGAGCGGTTCAGGGCTGCGAAGAGCTGCAAAGGGGTGAGCCATAGCCGACTAGGGCAACCTTAGAGAAGGGTTATGGGCTCGAGTTTTACTAAGCGCGCACTCTGAAATGATGCTCGACTTGCTCCGCGACGAGTTCGGCTGTAGCCGCAGAGAGGGTCCAGCCAAGATGACCATGGCCGGTGTTGTAGAAAACTCCGTCTCGACGGCCGCGGCACACATGCGGCAACATCGTCGGGGTCATGGGTCGCAGGCCCGTCCACGGTATGACCGATGAAGTTGAAACGTTAGGGAACAGGCGCTCACACCAGCGCGTAAGCGGCGCGATGCGGTCGGCACGGATGTCCTTGTTCATGCCGTTGAACTCGGCCGTGCCGGCAATGCGAAAGCGGCTCTGGCCGAGGCGGCTGGTAACAATCTTGGCATCATCGTCTAGCAAGCTGACGGTGGGCGCGCTTGCCTGGCTTTGGGAGTCGTCGAGGCAGACGGTAACCGAGTAGCCCTTGACCGGATAGATGTTGATGCGGTCGCCCAAGCGGGCCGCTATCGTGCGGCTCGCCACTCCGGCGCAAACCACGACGGCATCGGTCACAATGGCTTCGCTGTCGATCGAAGCAGCCACGATCTTTGTCGTCACATGCCCGTTGCCGGGCTCGACGTCCTCCACCTGAGCATCGATGACAATCCGCGCTCCGCGGCGCTCGCAGGCAGCCGCCAGTCCGCGGGTGAACTTGTGGATGTCGCCCGTCGAGTCAGACGGGGTGAAGTAGCCGCCGCTGAAAGGACCGTGGAGTGTCGGCTCGATCGCGGCGATCTCCTCGCTCGTCACCGCGTATCGTTCAAGCCCGCCTTCGCGGAGCAAGACATTGCCGGCTGCCGCCTGATCGAAGGCCGCGCGATTGTGGTACAAGTGGAGAATGCCGCGACGCTCCAAGTCGAACTCGATACCTTCGCGCTCCGCAGTGCGGAAAAGGTGCTCGCGGGCGGCGATCGCAAGCTGTGTCGTTTGGATCGTATGGCGGCGATGATTGAGGATCTGCCCGCAGAACTCGGCCATCCAGCTGTATTTGTGCCAGCTCGGCTTCGGGTTGAAGAGGAGCGGCGCGTTCGCGCGCAGCATCCACCTGAGGCCTTTGGCGATCGTCCCCCAGCTGTTCCAGACTTCTGCATTGCTAGCGGAGAGTTGCCCGCCATTGGCGAAGGAGGTCTCCATAGCTGGATAGCGCAGCCGGTCGACGATGGTCACCGTGTGGCCCCGTTCAAGCAGCGCGTACGCAGTCGTGACGCCGGTGATGCCGGCGCCGATCACAAGGATGCTGGCCATGGGTCGTGTCTTTCGGGTCGCCAATAAGCCCGCCGGCACAAGGCTCGGCGGGCTCAACGGCGGAAGTTTACTCTGCTGGCGAGCCGTTCGCCGGACCGTGCGCGCCGATTGCGAAGAGCGCCGCCGCCTGCGGGTCACCCGCATCACCCAGAACCCTGCCGGCGACATACTCACCGAGCGCCGGCCCCATCTTGAAGGCGTGCCCGGAACCACCCCCGGCGATCAGCACGTTGGCGTACTCCGGGTGCGTGTCGATGATGTAGTGGCCATTGTCGCTGTACTCGGTCTGGCACACCCGCGAGGCGACGATCGGCTGTCCCTTTAGCCCGGGCATACGCTTGGCGACATAGCGCTCGACGGCTTCGCCCTGGAAAGCGGAGACGAGCCGGTCCTGCGTATCGGGATCGACCTTCATGTTCGGCATTTTGCCCGCAACCTTGATGCCATAGTCGACATCCGCCGCGGTGTAGGTGTCGGCATCGCTGAGATTGGGACAATGCTCCCAGCGGTACCGGCGGTCGTCGGGCGGGGAGCCGACATAGAACATTTCACGCCGCGGGGTGAGGATCTTGTCTCCGAGTAGCGAGGGTAGCAGCTTTGGCAGCCACGGCCCGCATGCGAAGACGAAGCGCCCCGCGGCCAGAGCTTGTCCGTCCACCGCCACGTCGCGCAGCGAGCCGCTGCCGGCGGTGCCGGGCTTGGCATGGCCGATCTGAATCTTGCCGCCCTTCTTCTGGAACATCTCGGAAACGCCGATCATGCTCTCGCGCGCTTTGACGATGCCGGACTTCTGCTCGAAAAACAGCTGCGGGACATCGTCGTAGTTCAGCTGCGGCCAGCGATACTTGATCTCGTCGGGGCCGAGCAGTTCGTAGGGCAGGCCAAGCTTCTTGAAGATCACTTCCTGCGCTGCCACCGCCTCGGGTTTGAGTTGGCGCAGGCTGCCGTTGATGTAGATCATGTTACGGCCGAATTCCTCCTGCCGCTGGTGCCATAGCTGCGAGGCCCTAACCGCCATCCGCGTGTAGATCTCGCGCTCGCCGTATGAAGCGCGGATCAGGCGGCTCTCGTCGCCTGACGAGGCGCGCGGGTTGCCGGGGCCATAAAGATCTACCAGGGTGACCTTGGCGCCGCGCTCGCGCAGCTCCAGCGCGGTCCAGCCCCCGAAAGCCCCGGCGCCGACGACCACGACATCCGGAAGGTTGCGGCCGATAGATGGCGCCTTGGCGCGCGCGGTCGAGGCGATCGCCACGGTGGCGCCGGCCAGGCCAATGCCCTTGATCAGGCTGCGCCGATCGACTTGGTCAGTCATGCGTCGTGGTCTCCTGTTTGCGCGTCCACACCAGCTGGAATTCGGGTTGGTAGGGAGCGCCGTTGTCGCTGAAGCGCGAGTCCTCAAGCACCGTGCCGTCCTGCTGCAGCGCCAGGCGGAAGCGGCGTGCGCGCTTGCCCGTGCCGGACGGGTGCCTGGTCTCGATCAGAAAAGTCAGGTCGTTGGGCCTCGCTTCGGCCTGAGAATAGACGTTGTTCGCGCCGGTTTCGGACACCCAGTAGTAGGTAAGGCTGTCGCGCAGGGGGGCGTAGCTCATCATGCCCATACCGCTGCGGCCCGGCGCGGCTTTCCATACTTCGTGGAGCCCGCATCCGTCCAACTCGCGGGACCAGGTGACTTCGGCGGTCTTCTCGCCGTGGCTGGAGACGTCCCAGCTGCCGACCAGGAAGTCCATCTGGCGGTAATGCGGATCGTCGGCGCAGGCCGCTCGGGCTGCGGGAGCGAGGGCGAAAGCCGCGACCGTGCACAGGATGCGGGCGAGGGTGCCACGCGCGCTCACGGCCGGGCCCTTCCGTGTGAGGCAAGCGAGAACAGCGCCTTCTCCTCCGCGGGATCGGCGATGCCGAGGACCCGGTCGGCCAGGTACTCGCCGGTCTGCGGCCCCATCTTGAAGGCGTGGCCCGAGCCGCCGCCCGCAATCCACACGTTCTGGAACTCAGGGTGAGTGTCGATGATGTAGTGGCCGTTGTCGGAGCTCTCGATGGTGCAGACGCGGCTTGCCACCACTGGCTGTCCGACGAGGCCGGGCACGCGCATTTTCACGAACTCAAGCGCGTAATCGAGGACGAAGTTGGAGGCGATCCGTTCACCGCTGTCCGGGTCCATCGGGATGCTCGCGCCCGCCGACGGCGCGACCTTGAAGCCGTAGTCTACATCACTCAACGAGTAGCCGGCGCCGGCCATCCCATCGCCGTGGTACATGTTAGGGAAGCGCTCGACGTGGTAGCGGTCGTCACCCGGCGGGGAGCCGATGTAGAACACCTCGTTGCGGCGGCGAGAGATGAAGCCGTCCATGAACGTGGGGAACAGCGTCGGCAGCCATGGACCGCAAGCGAAGATCGCCATGCCCGTGCTCAGGCGCTCACCGCTTGCCAAGGCGAGGTCCGTGATGCGGCCGCCGGTCGAGGCTCCCGGTTTGGCCATGCCGAGCTTCACGGTGCCGCCCTTCTGGCGGAACACCTCGGATGCGGCGATGATGGACTCTCGCGCCTTCACCGTGCCCGCGCGCGGCTCGAACATGGCGACATCGATGTCGTCATAGCGGCCTTGCGGCCAGCGCTTGGCGAGTTCGTCGCCAGTCAGCATCTCGTAGGGGATCTTCAGCTTGTCAAAGAGCGCAAGCTGGGCCTTGACCGACTCCGGCTTCTGGTGCGGCGTGACGACGCCGTTGGCATAGATCAGGCGGCGCTTGAACTCATCCTGCCGCTCATGCCAGCGAGTGAAGGCCTTCATCGCCCAGCGCGTGTAGATCTCGCGGTCGCCATAGGCGGCACGGATCTGGCGGGTCTCGTCACCGGAAGTCTGACGGGCGTTGCCCGGGCCGTAGCTGTCGATCAGCGTGACTTTGGCGCCCCGCTCGCGCAGGCACAGCGCCGTCCAGGCCCCGAAGGCGCCGGCCCCGACCACCGTGATGTCCGGCAGGTTCCGTCCGATCGTGGGAGCCTTGCGCGTGGCCGCCTGCGCCGTTTGCGCAATGGCGGTCGCGGCTGCCGCAGTGCCCAGAGCCGTCAGCGCGGCTCGTCTGTCCATGTCCACCATGTGCTGTACCTTCCCCCGGGCGATCAGAACGAGAAACCGGCGCGGGCGTAGTAGAAGCCGCCCTGCCAATCGACGACGGAGTCCGAGCGGTAGATCGCGCCGTTGACGGCTTGTCCGATCTTGTCGCGATCGGGATAGTTGTCGAACACGTTGCGCGCGCCAACCGAAAGCCGCAGCTTCTCGGCAATTGTGTAGCTCACCTCCACGTCGATCAGCGCTTCTGTGCCGAAGCTCTGGATCGGGAAGGCGGGCGCGGTGTTGATCTGCGCCTTGTACGGACCGTACAGGTTGCCGCGGACGAGCGCCTCGAACGGCCCGATCTCGTGAACCAGGCTGATCACGCTGCGCCAGCGGGGCTGAAATTTCTCGAAGTTGAACACCGACACGCTATTGAACAGGTTGGGGATCTTCAGATCGTCGATCTTGTAGCGGTTGAGATTGAAGCTCGCGGTCAGCGAGGTGGACTGACCACTGCCCCAGTTCTGCTTGTAGGTGCCAACGACGTCAAAGCCTTTGGTGGTGGAGTCGAACGCGTTCTGGAAAAAGTTGACGCTGGAGATGCTCTCGGCGCCGACCACTCCGGCGGCGATCATGCGGTCGCGGATCGCCGGCGTCACCGTGATCGCGGATGTCGAGTAGACCTGGTCACGAATCTTGATCAGGTAGGCGTCGGCGGTCATTGAGAAACCTTGCAGGACGCTGAGAGTGAAGCCGGCCGAAAAGTTGGTGGACTTTTCCGGCTTTAGCGGCTTCGCGCCGAGGTATTCGGAAACCGGGTTGGTCGCTGGGAACAGTCCGGCTTGCGTGATATTCCCGTCCACGTTGCGGACGGAAACGCTGGTGTAATACAGCTGTCCGGGTGTCGGCGCGCGAAAACCAGTCCCGATCGAGCCGCGCAGAGCGACACCATCGGCAATCTCGATACGGGTGGCCGCCTTCACGTTCGCGGTCGATCCGAAGTCTGCGAAGTGCTCGTACCGCACGGCGCCGTCCACGAACCAGCCCTTCACTATGTCGGTCGATGCCTCACCATAAAAGGAATAGCTGTTGCGGTGGAAGCTGCCCGCAGCGGTAGGTGACAAGCCCGGGAACCCGTTCGAGCCGACGGCGAGCACGTTGTATGCAGGATCGAGCCCGGCGAACCCGTCGGCGCTGCTGCTGAGGTAATTGGCGCAATTGATGCCGGCATTCTGCGGCGCGCTCGCGCGCAAGGTATGCGTGTCGGTGCAGAAGTCGAAGGGATCCTGCGTGGCGAATTGCCCAGCGGCGTAGGAGGCGGGGTCGCCAGCTATGATCTTGTAACCTTCTCGCCGGAACTCGCCACCGAAACTGAGCGTCAGCTGTTCGGCAAGGAAGCCGGTCTCCAGGGCATAGGAGAAATCCGCGTTGGCGGAGAGCTCGTCCGAGACCAACGACCCGGGCAAGAATTTCGTCGGCGTATCAGGGCCGATCGATGCGTTGACGGTGTTGCTGAGCGAGTAGTCGATGCGGCTCTTGCCGTAGCGGCCGGACAGGTCGAAGCTGAGGCCATCGCTGCCGCCCAGTTCGCCGCGGTAGCCAACCGCCACGCTGAGGTCGGTCACCTTGCCCGAGAACTGCGGCGTGAACCCTGCCGGGAAGAGCTGGTTGAAGCGGAAGACCGAGCCATCCTGCAGCCGAATGGGATTGTCATTCACCACCTGCCCGGCAGCGGGATACCGATAGTGGAAGTCGCCTGTCGACTTCGAGCGTGAGTAGTTGCCGAAGGCGTAGATACGCGATCCGTCTTCAAGGTCGATGCCGGCATTCACGAAACCGCGGATCGCCTCACCCTTGGGTTGTCCCCAACGCTGCACCGGGTCATCTATGTCGATCAACGCGGCGTAGCTGGGATTGGCGGCGGCATACGGCACGACGCAGAAGGACACGTTGCAGAACTGATTGGACCGGGTCGTACGCGCATTCCTGGTGTACTCGACGGTGGCGTTCAGGAAGCCATTGCTGGTCAGCTTCATGCCGATATTGCCGGAGACCATCAGGTCCTCGCCATCTCCCTTGTAGTACTGACCACCCTGCACGATGAGTGAACCGCCGTGATCTGCATCCTTCAGAAGAAAGTTGATAACCCCGGCGATTGCGTCAGAGCCATATTGGGCAGCCGCGCCGTCTCGTAGCACTTCGACGGACTTCAGTGCGAGCGACGGTATGGTGGCAGCGTCTGCAGCCTGTGCGCCCGCGCCGCCGGTGGTCATCACCGCAGACTTGTGACGTCGTTTTGAGTTCACCAGCAGCAGCGTCTTATCGCCTGGAAGACCCCGAAGCGTGGCAGGACGCACGAAAGTGCCGCCGTCCGAATTTGGGTTGCGGCCCACGGCGTAGGACGGGACCAGCGTCTTAATCACATCTTGCGTGTCGGTGAACGAGATCGCCTCGATCTCTGCCTGCGGAATGACGTCGATGGGAACGGCAGAGTCCGCTACAGTCCGCGGCTTACCCCGGCTGCCGGTGACGACGATCTGGCTGTCCAGATCAGTTGTCTCCGGCGAGGTTTCCTGGGCATGCGAACCTTGCGACCAGGCGAACAGTGAGAACGCCGTCGCGGTCAAGAGCCTGGTCTTCGAATACTTCATCGTTTGCCCCCATAAAGATGAAATCGTTGCTATGCCTCCCCGTCAGATTGGAAATGCTGCGATATGCTGCATTTCTCTGTTGCATTTCAATGTAGCCGATGCGCAAAATCAAATCTCAGCAAACTGAAGCCGACAAATCGAATGAAAGAGTGACTTTCCATGCAAAACTCAATGATCTCGTCGAAATCCGGCGCAGTGCCGCTCGACCGCATGGATTACCGAATCATAAAGGCGCTCGTCGAGGATGGTCGGATCAGCGACACGGCCCTTGGAGAACGCTTGCATTTGTCGAGCACCGCGGTGGCACGTCGCCGGCGCCAGCTGGAAGAGGCGGGCGTGATCAAGAGCTACACCGCGTTCATGAGCGCCCAGGTCTTGGGTCTCTCGATGACGGTAATCGTGCACATCGAGCTAACCTCACAAGCCGAGCAGGTGCTGATGGACTTCGAGGAAGCCGTGCTGGGTTGCCCGTCGATGTCGTTCTGCAGCTTCGTTTCGGGCGAGACCGACTTCATCATGATGGTGCATGTGCCGACGTTCGAAGCTTACGACACCGTCTATCGCAAGGAGCTATCCACGCTACCTCATGTAGCGCGAATTCGCAGTAGCTTCGTGATGCGGCAAGTGGCGGCACGGCTAGTGCCGCCAGCGGCATTCGACCGCCTCGATTAAGCCGCACCGGCTAATTGGGTCTACCGGTCACATCGCGGTGTTGCGCCAAATTGAATCGACACAAAGGCTTGCATTGATTCCTTCGCAGCGTCGGGAAGCCGACACTTCCGTTGGCAACTAGGGTGAACGAGTAACCGAAGTTGGGACGGGAAAAGGGTGGTCCGAGTGGCCGCAAGTGGGTCACCGCCCAGCGGACGAGCATGGCAGCTCGCGATCAGCTTACGTCATTCCGAAGCAATCCTGGGATATCTGCCCTCGTTGATCGCGATCCTCTAGTGGCCGCACATCTAACCCTGGAACAGCCATTCGCAAGACGCCGCTGATTTGGTTACCCGTGATCGGCGGATCATACTGCGAGAACTCGACTGGAAGATCGTCCGAGTGGAAACATCGGGCAAACGTGAAGAGAAAACTGCTTTCACCCTGGGGCGCAGGTGCAACTGTAGCCTGGAAAGTCGTGATAAGGGCTGAGCCTAGTGGTCGCTCGACCCCAACGCAGACTGCTTCATCGGCAGCTAAGCGGATGTCGGAAAACTGTTGCCAAAGTCGGCACACCGATCATGATCGTGCGTCGAGCGTTTAGGGAAATTGCCATGTTTTCCGTCTCTATGCTGATCCTCGCACAAGTAGCTGCTTCGGCAGCGCCGGCCTCTGATATCGTCGTAAAAGCTAAGCGGATCGATGGAGCACTGAACGCGTGCATCGCGCGCGGCTGCTCCTCGCCCGACGATATTCGCATGTCAATCGCGCTCGCGGAGGCACAGTTTGCCGCCGGCGATTACAACGGTGCTCAACGCACACTCAACGCCGCGATCCAACGCGACAAGGGTGCCGCAAGAACCTTTCCCCGCATGGTGGCCGCGCTCTATGAGGCTAGCGGCACTGTAGGTTTACATCGCGGAGACATGGACGCGCACCGCAGAGCCATCATCGGCAAGTCCGACACGTTGCGCAACAACCTGCCAGCCAACGACATGCAAGTGCTTCTACTCGGCATCGAACTTGGCGACTACTATGCCGAACGCGGCGATTGGCGCGAAGCCGAGCGCCGCTATGCCGCCGCAGAGCAGGGCTTTTCTCAAGAGCAGCAACCGCGGCTTGCGGCGCTGACGGCCCTGCGGGGAGCGCACATGGCGTTCGCGCGTGATAACCTGCCGCTAAGCGAAAGTCGGCTACGGGCCGTCGAAAAGATGCCGGCAGCGGACGAACCAACAGTAGCTCAGATGCGCGCCGTCTTGGCTGCACGCATTGCGGCAAAGAAAGGCGAGCAGGGCGGCATAGATGCCCTGCTGGCGACACTGCGCACGGACCCCACAACCCCTCCAGTGCTGCTGCACGACGTCTCCGCCGAACCGAGCGCTGCGCAGTCAGCGGCGGAGAATGCCAAGCGCTTCATGGAGGGAAACCCTGCCGGGCCGGCCCCCAGCGAGGCTCTCTCGATCCAGTGGGCGGACATCGGCTACATGGTGGCGTCCGATGGCCACGTGTCCGAAGTGGACGTGCTCCGTGGAAAGGGCGACCTACGATGGACTGCGGCATACTTGAAGCGCATCGCCAAACGCCGCTACGCACCGCTTGCGCTGCCACCGGGTCAGCCCGGGGTTTACCGCGTCGACCGCTTAACCTGGCGCGCGGAGCACGTCGTCCCGATTGGCTCACTCATCAAACGGCCGGCAGGCGTGCGCCAGTTGCAGGTGCTGGATCTGACCAAGGCATCCGGACCACCGCCCAGCTAGGTCGCCTTATTCCGCACACACCGAGAGATCGAGTTGGAACCTTACCAGCTCGAGCCGGCTGAGGTGTTCGCGGTCTTCCCTGCAGGTTCAAGGCCATCAGCAAAGGTGCGAGCCATCGTAGAGCACCTCGCCGCTTCGCTTGGTGCCGAGGCTGAACGGCCGAGACATGCGCTTCTTGCCATTCCCATTCCAGGTCATAGCCCTCCGCTTATGACACCAGTAACCCGTTATGGATATTCTGCTCGGGCGTTCCTCAGCGGAACGACGGCTTCTTCCCAGCTCCCGCCGACCCGAGCCGCGGGTTCAACCAGCCAGAGCGCTTACCGGCCCAACATGAATGAAAGCCGCTGTTGGGAAGCGGGCAGGGCGGTCTGAACGTCCATTTATGGGTCTGCCGAACAACGATAGGTCAGGGTGGCCATTCCTTGCACCGTTCCAGAGTGGCAAGCAGCTCAGCCCAATGTTGGTCAGGGAGGCCCCCCCGGAGGACAGCCATCCGTTCACTCGATCGGCACGGTTTCTCCATCCTGAACAGGAATTCAGGAAGAGAGATTGGGAAGGATCGCCACGTGCCGTTGTCATGGCAGGCCAGAGGTAGCATAATCCAGGATGACCTTTCGGCCTGACCGTCGTTCCGTCCTCGCCGGCCTTGCCATGCTGGGATCCCCCATCTCACGCTCGGCGCGGGGGCAGCGCGAGACAAACGCGCGCCAGGCATTGCCGTCACTATAGATGACTTCGATCTGTCGGATAGCATGGGCTGCTCGCTTCTTGATAAGGTCGATACTGGCAGGGGACACATGCGCGAAAAGGCCCATGGCCTCTCGCGTCATGCCAGCATCGATGATCGCCACGGTCATGCCGCTGCCGTCAATACCGCGAGTGTAGGCACGATCGGTCCGGACGGAGGAGATGCCCCAGGAAAGTCGGTACTCGAGGCTGGAGCGCTTGGGCCGCGGGATGCGCTTCGCCTTCGGCGGGGAGGCCGCAGCAGCAGGCCCGCTCGGTAGCGACGCGAGGACAGTGCAACTCAGCAGAAGGCCAGCGCTTGCACGCAACAGCGCCGCACGCTTGTGGAGGGGGGGACTCAGCAATGGACGCTCTACATGGAAAGATCAGATGGAGCTTAGATCGATCTTTTGATCGTACTTACAAGGGCTTGGAGCGCGCGCACTGGCTCGCACGCAAGCGGACCCACCATTAACAACCAGATACGAAAGTCGGCCGCCAAGCGAGCGGCTCATCCATGGTCCTGTTTGGGCGCAGCAGGTCGAGCGTTGCGCGTTCGGCGGACGGAGGTCATGCTCACCGGACTACTGCGTGATGCATGTGGCAATAAGACATCCCGACTACCTCCTGTCCGTTGTTGAACGGCTAGCTGGCCGGAGGAACTGCCAAACGATAGGAACGAGCGCGGGAATTCGGCAGCTGAACGAAGCGTCTGGGTGTCCAGAATCGGTCCGCAGAAACGCTTTAGTACCGGCCGGTTACCGCCGACGGGCTGCCCATCAGGGTAGGTCAGCGATGGGCACCAATTGATCACTTCGGTGGCGACGGCTCCGTGGGCAAGGACATGATCTCACGCGGTCAGCTTACGGGACCAACACTCAGCCAGGTATGTGGATCGCGCAAAGCTTGTTGCCGTCCGGATCGCGAACGTAGGCCAGCACAAGAGTCCCCATCGCCTTGGTTTCGCGAGGTCCGGGAGCCTGCTCGATCGAGGTGCCACCGGCGGAAACCGCGATGTCGTGAAATCGCCTCACCTGCTCGGGAGAGTCGCATGAGAAAGCAACCGTGCCGCCGTTTGCTACGGTAGCAGGTTCATCATTGATGGGCTGAGTTACAATGAAGCTTGTACCATCTCCGCTTCCGTAAACGAGCCGAGTATGGCCGCTGTCTGCGATGTTCTGCGTTGCTTCGCTTACGCCGAGAACACCGAGTACCTCATCGTAGAAGCGCTTAGAGCGTTCGATGTCGTTGGATCCAACCATCGTGTGAAACAGCACGCGCATCTCCGTTACCAGTGCCGATAAGTCATCTGTAAGTAAGCAACCAGGCGCTGCCTCGCCGCCCTCGTTTTTCTACGGCCCTTACAGCCGTATTCAATCCCCCACTCGAGACCATCTCGTCGACCCCGCTCTGACTTCAGAGAGTAGGATCAAGGCGGCAAATCTCGCAGAGGCGGTGGCGCCAGTACAAAAAATGCGCATAGCGGCCGATGCCTGCCGAGCACGAGTTGAGGTTCGACCGCAATCGATAGCGCCGCTCGAGCTTGGCCTGACCGCTTGCACCCCCATGCGCCATTGAAGCATGTTCAGAGCGCGAAACGGTGCTCGGCCGAGATGAATAAATGGCAGACCCTGGGAGCGCCTCAGTGCCGGCGAATGGCCAGAACTGGGTCGAGCGTTTTACATCGACACTCAAGATGAACGACATTCAGACGCAGTCTCGGCGCAATCGGGGGGCAGCGAGTGTCAGCAGCACAGCTGAGACCAGATACAGCGTTAGGTAGTAGAGCATCGAGTACCGCAGAGCCTCTAGGCCATAATGCGGAAGCAGGAAGTCGGACAGGGCCCCCAGCGCGTAGATCCCGCCGCCAAGACCGATCAGGTTGTTGATGAGCAGGAACAGCGCGGACGCCGTGGCGCGATGAGCCGGCTCGACCAGCTGCTGAACGGCGGACAGCACTGGCCCAAGCCACACGTAAGCCATCGCCTGCGGGATGAGGAATAGGAAGAACGCGGTCTTCACGTTGTGGTTGTAGATGCCAGCCGCAAACAGTGGCACACCGATGACGAAGGCTCCTGCGGGGAGATACGCCAGGAACGCCTTGTCACCTCTTCCCAGTCGATCACCGAGCCAGCCGCCAGACAGCATGCCGGACACGCCGCCCAGGATCAGCAAGCCGCTGATGAACTGCGACACGCTGACCAGGCCGAGCCCGAAGCTGCGTTGCAACAGGCTGGGGAGCCAGAACGCCAGGCCGTAGCCGAGCATCGAGCTGGTTGCTGCGCCGAAGGACAGCAGCCAGAATGAGGGCTTGCGCGCCAGGGTCGCAGCTACGGCCGAGAAGGGCAAGACCTCCTGCTCTCCCGCGAGCGACGCCTTCGGAACATCACGCACGCTGAATTTAAATATCGGCGCCATGATGACACCGGCGGCACCGACGGCCAGGAAAGCCGTGCGCCAGTCGACCATCGCGGCGATGTACCCGCCGGCAAGCACGCCCGCGGCCGACCCCAAGGGAATGCAAAGCGAATAGATCGAAAGCGCCAAGGCTCGTCGATGGCCGGGAAGTAGTCGCCGATGATCGCGTATGAAGGCGCCACGCCGCCGGCTTCGCCGATGCCGACACCTAGTCGGGCCAGGAAGAACTGCCAGAAGCCCTGTGCCAGTCCGCAGAGCGCGGTAAAGCCGCTCCAAAGGGTCAGCGACACCGCGATCACCCAGCTGCGACTGGTGCGGTCGGCCACCCAGGCGAGGGGCACGCCCAAGGTGGAGTAGAGTAGGGCGAAGGCGACGCCGCCCAGTAGCCCCATCTGGCTATCGAACAGATTAAGGTCATACTGGATCGGACCGGCGAGGATCGCGAGAATCTGCCGGTCGACGAAGTTGAAGACGTAGACCAGCAGCAGCATCGCCAGGACCACGCCCGGCTTTGCGGGCTGACTAGGCGCGGGTCTTATGGCCGTCATCGACGAACTCCTGAAGGAAGGCGTCGATCGCGGCGGTGGCTGTCGGCTCGTCGAGCATGGGTGCATGACCCCGGGCCGGCACTTCGACAGCGGTGAAGGAACCCGCATGCCGGCACCCCATTTCGGTCACCGTCTCGGCAGAGAGCAGGGCGGACGAGGCTCCGCGCAGAACGAGCACCGGAACCGCGCTCAAGATGTCCCATAAGGGCCAGAGATCGGGTGGTACCGTTGCGAGATCGTCGCCGGTCGTGCCGGCGGCGATCGCGGGATCGTACGCGAAGCGAATGCGTCCCTCGGGTGTCTCCATGCAATTGCGCGGGGCAAAGGCAACCCAGTCGTCGCGCTCGTAATTCGGAAACGCTGAGCCGTTGATGGCAGCGCAGCGCGTGGCAGCTTCCTCCCAGCTCGCTGTGTCGTCCGTGGGGCCGACATAGCCCTGGATGCGCGCGAGGCCGGTCGCCTCGATCTGCGGACCGATGTCGTTGAGCAGCATGGCTTGCACTCGCGCGGACTGCATGGCTGCCATGATCATCGCTATCAGGCCGCCCATTGAAGTGCCGATCGTCGTGACCCGCTCGACGCTCAGGCTATCCAGCAGCGCGAACATGTCTGCTGCATAGACATCTGGCCGATAGTTGGCCGGATCGGCGTCGTACTCGGACAGACCCCTCCCGCGCTGGTCCCGCACGATCAGGCGATAACGTCCCCCAAGGTGCGCCGCGAGCGGCTCAAAATCGCCGCTGTTGCGGGTGAGGCCGTGCATCAGCAGCAGTGATGGTCCCTCACCTTCGTACACGCGTGCGCAGAGGTTGAGACGCCCGCAGCCGCTGCGGTAGCGGTGATGGCGATAGGGATCGGGCTCGCTCATGGCTGCGCCTTTCAACCTCAGAAGTTCAGCGTGCCGGTGAGGAGGACCTGTCGCGGATTGCCGTAGTAGGCAGTCAGCGTGCCCTCGGTGCCGAGCGCCGACAACGGCAATCCGTTGGTGCCGAGCGGTATCGCGCCGGTGGTCGGATCTATGACGACGAACGTGTAGCCCGAAGTCTTGTAGTTCTTGTTGGTCAGGTTTTTGCCGAACACGCCCAGGCTCCAGCGGTTGTCCGGCGCGGTATACACGAGGCTTGCGTCGAGCAGCGCAAAGCCGTTCTGGTCAATGTAGGGGTTGGGGATTTCGAACTGATAGGTCTTGCTGCGGTAGGATAGCGTGGTTCCCAAGCTCACGTCGCCTTCGCCGACCGGCGTCGAGTAGCCGAGGCTGCCGCTGGCGGTCCACTTGGGCGTGTTCTGTACCTTGCGGAAGCCGGCAACATCGGTCGGTTTGCCGCCGATGTTGGTGATGTATTCCTTGTACTGCGCATCAACGTAGCCGAGCGAGCCCGAGAGCGTTAGCCGATCCCCGGCCGTGGCGAAGTCCTGGGCCAGCTTCGCCCGGGCTTCGAGCTCGACACCCTTGAACGTCGCCTTGCCGGCGTTCGAAACGACGCCACAGAAGCTGGGGAGCCCGCCGACGTTGCAGGCCACCGAGCCGGGAATCTGGACGTCGGTGTAGTCGGCATAGAAGCCCGCCAGCGCCACGTAGAGCCGATCGCCCAAGAGGCTGGCCTTGTAGCCCACTTCGTAGCTGTCGACCTTCTCGGGCTGGAAGCTGAGGAGGGCGGAGACCTCGTCATTGCTGCGCACGCCGTCGCCGTTGAGGTCGGGTGCATTGGCGCCGACGCCGCGCGGGTCGAAGCCGCCACCCTTAAAGCCCTGCGAGTAGCTGGCGTAGAGCGTGTGGTCGGGCGTCGGCTTGAACGTGATGGACGCGCGTGGCGTGAACTTGGAGAAGCTGCGCTTGCCCGAAAAGATCGTGCTCGGCGCGCCGAAGGCGACTCCTGCGCCGCGCTTGTCCCAGGTGTAGCGGCCGCCCAGAGAGATACTGAATTGGTCGCTGAAGTCGTAAGTGAAATCTCCGAAAACTGCGTAAGTGTCGGTGTCGACGTCTGCTTCGGTAAAGGCCGTCAGACCAGGAACGGTGTTGAACAGCCGCACGTCGAACAGTGTGTCGGCAGTGGCGGTCAGATAGTAGAAGCCGAGCAGGCCCTTCAGCTTGTCGCTCTCGTACAGGAACTGGGATTCCTGGCTGAGCTGCTCGTTGGCATAGATGCTGAGCACGTCGACATCGGCTGCGGGCAGCGCGTCGAAGTCGATCGGGGTGTCGGAGCGGTCCTTGCGGCAAGCGCTGATCGATCGCAGCGTCAGCGTATCGGTCAATTCGGAGGTGGTGTTGATCGCGAGGCCGTACGCCTCGATGTCCTGCTTGGGCGAGACCAGGCCGCCTTGGCTATCGATCACGTCGCGGAGCACGGGCACGTTGGTGCGTACAAGGCCTTCCCGTGGTTCTGGTCCAACCAGTACGACTTGCGGCTGCAGACTGCGGGCATCAACGTCGGCTACGACAAGGTCGTCGTGCGCGGCGAGCCGGAAGCCCGCGCCTTCGATGTCATCTACCTGAAGGAAGGCCGCGTGCTGGCGCTCGATTGCGTCAACATGGTCAAGGACTACGTACAGGGGCGCAAGCTGGTGGAAGCCGGCGCCAAGCCCGATCTCGCCGCGCTGGCGGACAAGGACAAGCCGCTCAAGGAACTGCAGACTATTTATAGTTCAAGGCCGATCGATCGAGCCGATCGCGACTGGGCCGCGCCTTACGCGCCGAATACCATCTTTGCCTCGCGGCGCTCTAGCGCGAGCCGCATGAACAAACGTCCGGTTTCGGAGAGCGGAAAGGTGCCCTTGAATGGCAGCAAGTGGGTCACGCCAGCTTAGATCAGATCTCCGTGCGCCCAGACAGCTCCAGCGCGTCTTCTACGTCCACTCCGAGGTAACGAACGGTGCTCTCGATTTTTGCGTGACCCAGCAGGATCTGAACGGCCCGCGGGTTGCCGGTGCCTTATAGATGATAGATGCTTTGGTGCGGCGCAGCGAGTGCGTCCCGTACTCCTCAGCTTGAAGGCCGATGCCCGTAACCCACTCCCTGACGAGCCGGCCATACTGCCTCGTGCTCATGTGATCCATGTAGTCGTTACGGCTCGGGAAGACGAAGTCGTTCAAGGTGCCACCACGTCGTTCAAGCCAGGAGAGCAATGATTGCCGAGCTGGTTCAACGATCTCGAACTGTACCGCGCGCTTCGTCTTCTGCTGCACGACGATTGCCCGGTCGCGATGCGACCACCAGCCGTTATGTCTCCGATCCGAACCTTGACGACGTCGCAGCCGCGCAGCTTGCTGTCGATCGCTAAGTCGAAGGGGGCTCGATCGCGTAACCTTCGGTGCTGGTCGAGCCAGAACCGGATAGCCCGAACCTGCTGAGGTTTCAGGGCCCGCTTAGCACCGACTATTCGTCCTTCGTTCCAGGGCCGCAGATCATCGAATGCAGAGTCCAGCGTGATCTTAGACCGGGCATTTGGAAGGCCGAACATGACGAGGCCTATGGTTGAGTCTGGGCCGGCGCAAGTCCAATTAGAACTTCGTTCGACCTGACGGTTCGAAGGCTTGCTCTACCTCCATCCGAGGTGAAGGACGATGCTCTCGAGTGGATGAGGGGGGGGCGATGTTCGTTGATGGTCGTTCGGCGGTAGACCGAGACACCGCTCACCCATGCGCACGTGAGCGACCCGATAGGTTGCTTCGGATCCCGCATCCTCGAAGGCGCGCATCACTGCGTTGAGCTGGCGTGGAGTGAGCGGATGATGGTCCTCAACAGCCATTGTTGCACCGATGCCTCTGATCCCTCGCAGGAACTCTTCAGCGCTGTCATGCTGTTCAACGTAGTCAATTGTCGTGATCGTATAATTGTTGCCCCAAGGGATTGCTGCAGCAAGTTCTTGGGCATCAGGATACGAGTGAAGCCCGGTACGCAGCCCCTCGGCTCGATGTGCATCTGCCCACTCCTGCAAGCTGCCCGCAAGCAGGGTTGTGAATGCAAGATAGCCCCCTGGCGCGAGGCATCGCGTGAGGTTTGCGACGGTCGACGGCAGATCGGGGAGCCATTGAAAGGCCAGGCTTGAGCAAATCAGGTCGAACTGGAAGCCCGGGAGCGGCGGGATATTGGCTGCGTCCAGTACAGCGTAGTTGATGGTCGCGCTCGTCGCTTCCTGGTTCATTCGAGCGCGGCAGCGTTGCACCATCGCAGGCGCTATGTCGGTGACGAGCCAATCGCCTCTCAATCCCCGTCGCGTCAGTGCCTGTGAGAGGAAGCCGGTTCCGCAGCCAAGTTCCAGTATGCGCAAGTCGCTTCCGAGCGCAAGGACAACCGGTAAACGCGAGATGTTGTCGGCGAGGTCTTCGGCGACCATGCGCTGGACTTGGGCGTGCTGATCATAATGGGCAGCACGGTTGAACGATTCCGTTACTGAGCGGCGAGCGCTCACTCGGCCGCCTCAAGCTTCGCGCAGCCCTTGGGCATACGCTGCGCCTCGACCTCTGCCGGGGTGATGTCGATCGCCATGGGCTTGAGGCCAAGGCGTGCGAACATCGCCATGTCGTTGTCGTCGCCTGCGTTCGGCGCGGTGAGCAGCTTGTCGCCCGTGAAGATGGAGTTCGCACCGGCGAGGAAGCACATTGCCTGCGTCATCTCGGACATGGACTCGCGGCCTGCCGACAGCCGGACCATCGAGCCCGGCATGGTGATGCGCGCGACCGCAACGGTGCGCACGAACTCGACGTCGTCGATCTTGGCCAGCGGGGTGTCGGCGAGCATGTCGCCCAGCACCGTGCCCTTCACCGGCACCAGTGCGTTGATCGGCACCGACTGCGGGTGATCGGGCAAGGTCGCCAGCGTGTGGATGAAGCCGACGCGGTCGGCGCGGGTCT
>NZ_LR732519.1 GCF_902506425.1 Novosphingobium sp. 9U
GCTCGGACGTCGACCCGACCGAGGCCGTCACCCGTCAGATCGAGCGCTTCGCGCCGGGGTTCCGCGACACGATCCTGTCGTCGAGCTCCCGCACCGCCGTGCAGATGGGCGAGTACAACCCGAACTACGTCGGTGGCGACATCGCCGCCGGTGCCGCGAGCTTCTGGCAGCTCGTCAAGCGCCCCGTCCTGTCGAGCGACCCGTGGCGGATGGGCGGCGGCATGTACCTGTGCTCCGAGTCCGCGGCACCCGGCCCCGGCGTGCACGGCATGGCCGGCTGGCACGCGGCGAAGAGCGCGCTCCGGCACACCTTCGGACTGCCGGAGGACGTCGACCTCACCCCGGAAGGCTGAACACCATGGCGAAGAGCGTCCGCATCCTGCACTGCCGTCCCGAAGCCGTCTTCGACGTGCTCGGCGACGGGTGGCTCTACACGACCTGGGTGGTCGGGGCGTCGCGCATGCGCAAGGAGGAATCCGGGTGGCCGCAGGTCGGCACGCGGCTGCACCACTCGTTCGGCGCCTGGCCGATCGTCATCGACGACGTCACGACGTCGCTGGTCTGGGAGCCGCCACACCGCATGGTCATCCAGCCCAAGGGCTGGCCCATCGGCGAGGCCCGCGTCGAGCTGACGGTCGAACCGCACCGGCACGGCAGCAAGGTCACGATCACCGAGAACGCGGTGGCCGGGCCGGGGTCGCACGTGCCGGACTTCCTCATGCAGCCGCTCATCTGGATCCGCAACCGCGAGACGCTCCGCCGCCTCGAGTGGGTGGCCGTCGGGCGCGCGGCGACCGCCTGAGACGTCCCCGCGAACGGACGGGAGGCCCGTGGCGTCGCCGCAACGGGCCTCCCGTCACGGCCGTCGTGCCGCTGGCGCGTCACGCCGGAACCGGCGGGTGGGGCCCACCTCCCGTCCGCCCTGTGGGTGCGTCGACTACTCGGCGCGCGAGAACTCGCTGGCCCGCGCCACCTGGTCGTCGGTCAGGGCGACGCCCGTGTACCGCTCGAACTGACGGGCTGCCTGCAGGGCGATGACCTCGGCGCCGGTGATGACG
>NZ_LR732520.1 GCF_902506425.1 Novosphingobium sp. 9U
CAGGCTGGAAGCTTTAACACGTAGTCGATCAACGTCTGCCGGCGCATCGATCGGCGCACCACTACCGCGCCAGCTGCATCGACGCCAACAATGCTGCACGAGTTCTTGCCGAGATCAACACCAAGGATCACAATAGACATCGGTCCGTTCCTTCTCCTTTTCTGACGCCAGCATCATATCCGACGCTGGGGGAAAAGGGGCGGGCCATCCCATAATGAGGGGCAGAGGTTGCGGAGCGCGAAGGGCGGTCTGAACGGCCGCAAATGGGTCCGATTGCTATTCGAACAGCAGCGACCCGGTCATTTAGCGATCCTAACTCTGGTGTTTTGGGTCAACAACGAGGACCACGAGGCGCGACCTCCACATGCGGATGGCATATCAAGCCGGATCGCTCGCTGCCGGTGGTGCGATTACGTCCGAGACCATCACGCGATTGCGGCCGGCGTGCTTCGCTTTGTAGAGAGCAAGGTCTGCGGCTCGGATGAGCTCACTTGGCTCGCCCACCGCGCCTTGCGGGCCGGCCTTAGCACTGCCGACACCAATGCTGACAGTCACCACGTCTGAGGTGAAGCTGCTTCCGTGGGGAACGCTCAGACCTACGACACTTGCCCGTATCCGCTCAGCTACGTGCTGCGCCCCAGTGCTGTCCGTGTTGGCTAGGATCACAGCCAGTTCTTCGCCACCGTACCGAAAGGCCGCGTCGCCTGGTCGCTTGATTTTGGCGAGAACGCACTTCGCTATAGCCCGCAGGCAATCGTCGCCGGACAGATGCCCGTACTCGTCGTTGAACTGCTTGAAGTGATCCACGTCAATCATCAGCAAGCTCATCTGCATCTGCTCACGCTGAGTACGGCGCCATTCGCGAGCTAGTGTCTCATCAAAGAGGCGCCGGTTGCCCAGGCCAGTCAAGCCGTCCTGGCGAGCCAGCGCTGTGAGTTCATCTTCAAGCCTCTTCTTCTCAGTGATGTCGCGAGTGACCTTGGCGAACCCGACGTGCTCCCCCGCATCATTGTAGATCGGTTCGATGATGACATGAGCCCAGAACGGCGATCCGTCCTTGCGAACACGACGAGCCTCAGCTTCGAACTTGCCTGTGTCAAACGCGGTCTGCAGTGCGAGTGTCGGTGCCCCGCTGGCCTGATCGTCATGTGTGTAGAAGCGGGAGAAGTGCTGTCCGACGATCTCGGACCACTTGTAACCCTTAATGGTCTCTGCACCGAGGTTCCAGCTGGTGACATGCCCGTCTATGTCGAGCATGTAGATGGCATAGTCTCGCACGGATTGTACGAGCATGCGGAATTGCACCTCGCTATCGAACAGCGCCTGCTCGCGCTTGCGCACCTCCGTTATGTCGCGCGTGATCTTGGCGTAACCGAGCAGTTCACCATCATCGTCGCGAATGGGGTCAAGGATGGCGTGAGCCCAGAACTCGCTCCCGTCTCTTCTGACCCTCCAGCCTTCTGCCTCAAAGCGCCCGTCTCTCGCAGCTATCCTCAGCGCTCGCCCGGGTAAGCCCGCGTCACGATCTTCCCGGCGAAAGAAGCACGAGAAGTGTTGGCCTATAATCTCGTCTGCGAAGTATCCCTTGAAGCGCTGCGCACCCGCGTTCCAGGTGACAACCCGCCCCTCGGGATCAAGCATGTAGATGGCGTATTCCGAGATTGAGCCGACCAGCAGCTGCAAGCGTTCATTCGTCAGATGCTTGTCGAACTGGAACCCTGTCATCTAGCCCTCGCAACTGGCTATCACGGCCTTTAGCAGCAGTGCTGCCAACAAAGCAGGTGGTGCTTTCATGTGCAAGCCGCTCGTGATGCGACCAGAGGCACCTCAGCGCGGTCGGTTGCGCGCGTGGACAGCTGTTTCGCGGTAGGTGCGATATCATTGGAATGCAAAGCCCAACCGTTGTGCAAGGGGGACTGCCAGCAGCCGGGCTTTGGCCCCAGGAGAGTGGGACGTTGCCGACTAACCGCCCAACCTTGCAATTACATTGACAGTTTGCGACGAGGCGAGCGCTTCACCTCCCAAGGCGCTCGGCTCCAGTGCAACCTCTGTGCTACGTTCAATCAGAAGTGGGGTGGTGCGAGCCTTGCAAAGCTGCAGCGCAGCGGCGGCCTTTCCCCGTGTCCACTGCTCCCAATCCTTTTGGGCGAGAATGACTGGCATCTGTCGGCCGCAACCATCGGCCGTGATCACCATCGAGTACGAGTCCCCCCAGTCGTCCGTCTGCCGCCAGATTCCTGCTACTGCGATGAGCTCGTCGCCCGCCACCTGGTACCAAGTCCAAGTCATGTCGCCGCGCTCGCCCCCAGCTTCAGCCCATGCCGAAATCGGGATCAGGCAACGACGGAACCGGAAGCTCTCCTTTCACATGGAGAAGGTGCGCAGCTTGTTTGCCCGGACGTTGGTCACCGGCTTGGACTTCAGTGCCCTGCCAGTCCTAGGGCTGATCTCCTGACGAGGGAAGCCCCAAGCCATTGTGCGTACTTCGTCGCCTACGACGACCAGTCCTTGGTCACCGGGGAAGATAAGGCTTGCAAAAGTCCTCAAGGCCGATGGCGACGCGCCAAAGCTGCTCGCCACTTGCTCGGTCGACTTGCTAAGACGGTAGACGTTGCACATCGTGCTCGAGCATCGCTACGTTGCGCCAAATGTCAATTACGACAACAGGTTGATCACGGGTGGAGCGCCAGCCTGAGCGATCTGCTTCAACAAGCCGGCGCAGAGCTGTACCGGGTCAAAGGAGCAAGAAAGAAGCTGCAATTGGCGACAGCCGTTTGAACACCTGCTGTTGCAAGTAGAAGAGCCTACCGAACTAGCCAGCGCGGGTAGCGCGTCAGGGGTACGCGGCGATTACAATGAAAGAGGGCGCTCGGTGTGCGTCATCAGCGCAGCTTCTGCCAGCTATGGTCCACCGTTCCCGTAGCTCGTTCATGTGCTAAGCGTTGACTCACCACTTCGTCGAGCCGCGCGCCTACACGCCATCTTTGTGCTTGTAAGCGCAGGATCTTTTGGTCGATCTTCTGGATCTGCTCGCGCAAGCAGGCTTCCGACTGGTGCATGTTCGTCTCCTGACCGGACTGCACTCTGGCGCGCTGGGCGCTTCTCGCCCGAGAAGACCGGCGAGAGACGAATCTCTCGCCGGTAGTGGATGAGGATGTTCAGGAACTCTGAACTTCCTCGGGTCGCCTCTTCAAAGGCTTGCGCTTAGTACCAGGCCTTAACTGCTGTTGCTCGATCAGCCACGCCTTCTGGTCCGCCGCGAGATCTGCGGAGCAGAGCTTGCGCGTCGCTGCGCATAAGCAATGGCCGACAGCGGCACACTGTCGTGAGCCGCCCAGAACTCGGCGAGGATGTCGCGCTGAGCAGGCGTGCTGGTGATGCGGTGTGCTAGTTCTTGATAGCCTGACCGAGGCTGCCGGTGCGAAGATCGTTTTACAGTTACCTTGCTCTCAACGGCCTCGGTCATGCGCGGCAAACTCCCCCGTTTGCATTCTCTTGTCACCAGGCCAACTCTTATGAGCTCTAGGTGCCGGTGCTGATCTGATTGGACGTTTAGCGCTTCTTGCCGCAACGCTACCAGCATGATTCTGCGTACGGTGACGTACCCAGCGGCTGCCGCCATGACGGCATCTTACCGATCTCTCCGCGCGTGCCCGGGCGATTGCAGAGCTAATCGACAGAGCGTTGTCCAACCACATCGCGCACGTATATTCGGATGATGGCCCTCGGACCTGCCAACCAGACACAGCAGACGGGCATGCGGCCCCATGGCGACCAGATCGCCGGCTCGGTTGAGCGCGTCACGTTCCACAACGCAGACACTGGCTTTTGCGTTCTTCGGCTGAAGGTCAGGGGCCAGCGCGATCTGGTCACGCTTATTGGTCATGCGGCGGCAATCGGCGCTGGCGAGTACGTCGAGGCTAGCGGCGTGTGGCTGAACGACCGAAATCACGGCCTCCAGTTCAAGGCCGAGAAGGTCGAGGCGACTGTGCCCACCACGCTCAAGGGTCTGGAGAAGTATCTCGGATCGGGGATGATCAAGGGTATCGGCCCGGTCTACGCGGCCAAGCTCGTGGCGGCATTCCAGCACGATGTGTTCGAAGTCATCGAGAAGGAGCCTGAACGCCTCCGAGAGGTGACCGGCATTGGTCCGGTGCGCGAGGCCAAGATCATCAAGGGCTGGAGCGATCAGCGCGCCATCCGCGAGATCATCGTCTGGCTCTACAGCCATGGCGTCAGCTCGGCGCGGGCTGTGCGGATCTTCAAGACCTATGGCGAGCAGGCGATCGCCACGATCAAGGCAGATCCCTATCAACTCGCTCGAGACATCACGGGCATCGGGTTCAAGACCGCCGATGCGATCGCATCGAGCATCGGCTACGGCAAGGAGGATCCACGCCGTGTCCGCGCGGGTGTCAGCCATGCGCTGACCACTGCGATGGATGATGGCCATTGCGGACTCCCTCGGGACGATCTGCTCAGATCAGGCGCGAAACTCTTGGAAGTGCCCGAGCCATTGATCGAGCAAGCGCTGGAGGATGAACTTGCCTCCGGCGAGGTGATCTCCGGTGTGACGGAAGGGCGCGAGGTCATGTTCCTCGCCGGCCTATACCGCGCCGAGCAGTCGATAGCCGATCGGCTGCTCGGCTTGCGCGAAGGTCTGTTGCCATGGCCTGCCATAAACGCCGAGGTGGCGATCCCCTGGGTCGAGGGCAGAACGGGCTTGGAATTGTCACCAAGCCAGCAGGCAGCGATGCGCCTGGCGCTCTTGTCAAAGACTTGCGTGATTACCGGTGGCCCTGGTGTAGGCAAGACCACGCTGGTCAACTCGATCCTGAAGACCCTTGCTGCAAAGCGGGTCGTGATAGCTCTTGCCGCTCCGACTGGACGCGCCGCCAAGCGCCTGGCCGAGTCCAGCGGAATGGAAGCCATGACGCTGCACCGGCTGCTCGAAAGCGATCCAGGAGAGGGTGGCTTCAAGCGCAACGAGCATAACCCGCTCGAGTGTCAGCTGCTGGTCATCGATGAGGCCAGCATGATCGACGTGATGCTTATGCACGCGACCCTCAAGGCACTACCAGCTGGCGCCGCTTTGCTCCTGGTCGGAGACGTCGACCAGCTGCCGTCCGTCGGACCTGGGCAGGTTCTGAAGGACGTCATCGCGAGCGGTGCAGTGCCGGTTGTCCGGCTCACCGAGGTGTTCCGCCAGGCGGCTACAAGCCGCATCATCACCAACGCCCATCGGATCAATGCGGGAACCATGCCGGACCTGTCTGCGAGAGGCGAAGGGGACTTCTTCTACGTACAGGCAGACGAGCCCGGGGAGGTTGCGGAGAAAGTGGTGGACCTTGTCTCCCGGCACATTCCCCGGCGCTTCGGCTTTGAAGCGGCCCGCGACATCCAGGTTCTCTCGCCCATGCAGCGGGGCGGAGCAGGAGCGCGTGCGCTGAACACGCTGCTACAGCAGCGCATCAATCCGCCAACTGAAGAGTTCGTTGAGCGCTTTGGCCACCGATATGGACCGGGGGACAAGGTCATGCACATCGTCAACGATCGTGAACGAGACATCTACAACGGCGACCTGGGCGTCGTTACCCGGATCGATCATCAAGAGGCTGAGCTAACGGCGATCTTCGGCGAGAACGAAGCCACCTTCGACTTTGGTGAGCTGGACGCTCTCCAGCTCGCCTACGCAACGACGATCCACAAATCGCAAGGCTCGGAATACCCCGTCGTGGTTCTCCCGCTAACAATGCAGGCCTACACCATGCTCGGCCGCGAATTGATCTACACGGCCGTGACCCGAGCGCGCAAACTCCTCGTCCTGGTCGGGTCGCGAAAAGCGCTCTCCATTGCGGTCAAACAGCGGCAGCCCCGGAGATGGTCACTCCTGCGAGAGCGGCTCTCCAAGTAGCAGCAGCGCTCTCGACGAGGTTTGTGGATCGTGCATTCGCGCCTTCAGGCGAGCAGGTAGCGGAGCAGCTAAATCGCATTGCGAAAATCAGAACCTTGCTCCGCGTTCTTCGCACTTGCAGCATGACGGTTACGTCAGCATAGAAGACGAGCCTTTCAGGCATCTTCTTCCAAACTTCATCAGGGCTGGTCTTCGGATCGGCCCTTTCTTTTTCCAGGGGAGCCAAGATGGTCCGCAACCAAGGCTGGCAAGTTGAACTGCGACCGCTCTTTGGAAACGTGCGGGCGGCCGGTTAGGTCAACAGCAGCCTCCGGTCGGACCTGAACGAATGAGCGAAGTTGGGTAGCAGATATGTGATCCTGAGCGTCCGCATCTAGGCCGATAGGCGATGCGAAGTGGGGCTGACGGCAGTAAATCCATGCACCATCTGCAGCTTTTCGCAGCCCTGTTACTGCTATTGCGCTGTGGAACCGGGGCCGGCTCCCCAGGCGTGTGCGAAGTTAGCGCGTGCGCTTCTGCTCGTCCGATGTACGCAGCGATCTCCAAGGTACGATCTTGGCCTTTTGCCGCAACGAAGGCGAGGCGCCGCTTGACCTTCTTCATGGTCCACTTGCCCGCGGCAAAATTCTGCTCCGCGAGCACCGCTGTGGCTGCATAGAAGGCAGTGGCGAGCAGCGCCTTGCCTTCGAAGCTGGTAAGATGCCTCACCAGTGGTTTCGCGTTCTTTCGCAGAGCCTTGGGTATTTCGATCCCGCCGACACGCTTTGGCAGCTTCGATGTCTTGGACATCACAGACCTCTCGTCGGACACAAAGGTTGCGAAGGACGGTAAGATCCCCGCGACGGCCCTAATCCGCACTCCTGATGACCGACGAAGTGTGCTGGCGGGAAGCGCTTCTCCAGCTTTCAGCATCGCGGCGGTCGGGATTTCGTTGGCATACGGGCTGGGAGTGGAGCGGCGGGCTGATCAGCAATTTCGAGCACTCGCGTTATGATATAGATGTATCATCCACGTGCGATGTCTGATACACAAGCATCCACATGGAATCGTCCTACACGACTGAGTGGCTCACACTCCTGCATCAGCTGCCTGCTAAGCCGCCCTATTTACGGGTGAAAATCTGGCGCAAGCTTCAGGGTGTCGGTGCCTTGCCGATCAAGAATGCGGCGCATGTTCTCCCGCCCGGCGAGGAGAATGAAGCGGCCTTCCAGAACATCCTTGAAGACGTGGTCGCAAGCGGTGGAGAAGCGATCCTGCTTCGCGCTCGACTGCTGGCGGGCCAAACTGACCCTGAGCTTCGAGCACTGTTCGACGCGGCTCGCGACGCCGACTACGACGAAATCGCCCAAGCGGCGCGGCGCCTTTTGCATACCGGTCCTGCGAGTGGCTCCGACATAGCAAAGCTGCACAAGCGACTGGCAGAGGCCGAACGCTTTGACTTCTTCGGAGCGCATGGCCGACAGGCAGCCGAGGCGGCGCTCGCCGAAGTAGACCGACAACGGTACCGGCACCCTGACGTGAGCAGGCAAGAACCTGCTGCGGCACTGGAGCCGGCGACTCTGATCGGCCGTACCTGGGTCACCCGCCGCGGGGTTCATGTGGATCGTATCGCGTGCTCGTGGTTGATCCGTCGCTTTATCGATCCGCAGGCGAGGTTCCGTTTCGTTGACGCCAAGACGCATCAGCCGGCGCCGGGCGAGCTTCGCTTCGACATGTCGGATGCCGAGTTCACGCACGAGGGTGATCGCTGCAGCTTCGAGACACTCCTCTTGCACTCGGGTTTCGCCGAGGACCCGGGGCTCTCGGCGATCGCCGAGATCATCCACGAGCTCGACATCGCAGACGGCAAATTCGGCCGGCCAGAAACGGCGGGCGTGGGCGCGATGCTCTCCGGCGTATGTGCAGCCATCGACGATGACATCGAGCGTATCGCCCGCGCCAGCGACGCACTGGACCAGTTCTACGCCTTCTTCTCCGATCGAAAGTCGAGCCGATGAGTGTCACCGCCGTTCATGCTACGACCGGGCCGGCAGCGGTGCCGGATCACGGGATCACGTTCAATGAGGCCGTTCGTGTCTGGGCGCGCGTGGCGGCGCTGTCGTTCGGCGGACCAGCGGGCCAGATCGCGGTCATGCACCGTATCCTGGTCGATGAGAAAAGGTGGATCGGAGAGGAGCGCTTCCTTCACGCGCTCAACTATTGCATGCTGCTCCCGGGCCCCGAAGCTCAACAGCTGGCGGCATACATCGGCTGGCTGCTTCACAAGACCAAGGGAGGTCTGGTCGCAGGCGCGCTGTTCGTCCTGCCCGGTTTCCTGGCCATCCTCGCGCTGAGCTACATCTACGTTCTGCTCGGCCATGTGCCGCTCGTGGAGGGCTTGTTCTTCGGGTTGAAGGCGGCGGTTCTTGCGGTCGTGCTCCAGGCGGTCGTTCGGGTCGGCTCGCGCGCGCTTAAAAACAACGCCCTTCGCGCGATCGCGGCGGCGGCATTCGTCGCCATCTTCTTTCTCAACGCGCCGTTCCCGTTGATTGTGCTGCTTGCTGGCCTGGGCGGCTATATCGGCGGACGCGCTGGAGCAGCCGCGTTCAAAGGAGGCGCAGGCGGACATGGTCCCGCCGGAGGCGAGGTCGTGCACGACCGTGAGACCGCACTAGGCGAAGGTCTGCCCGACCACGCGAGACCCAACCTATCCTGGTCGCTGAGGATCTCGGCTCTATTTCTGGTGCTTTGGCTTGCTCCGGTGGGGCTGTTGCTGGCCTTTGCGGGCCCGGACAGCGTGTTCACACATATCGCGACCTTCTTTAGCCAGATGGCGGTCGTTACCTTCGGCGGAGCCTACGCCGTGCTTGGCTACGTGGCACAGGAGGCGGTCGGCACATATCACTGGGTTTCGCCGGGCGAGATGCTGGACGGTTTGGGGCTTGCCGAGACCACTCCGGGCCCGTTGATCATGGTGACTCAGTTCGTCGGCTTCCTTGCTGCTTATCGCCATGCTGGCGTAATGGACTCGCTCGTGGCGGCCACGCTGGGCGCGGTCCTCACGACCTGGGTGACGTTCATGCCCTGCTTCCTATGGATCTTCGCGGGAGGCCCGTTCATCGAGCGCATGCGCGGCAAAAGGGCAATTTCGGCAGCGCTTACTGCGATCACGGCGGCGGTGGTAGGGGTCATCCTCAATCTGGCGCTCTGGTTCGCGATCCACACGCTGTTCCGGAGCGTTCACGAGGTGCAGGTAGGCGGCGGAGGCTTCAGCGTGCCCGTGCTCACGAGCATCAACCTGCCTGCCCTTGCACTGGCGACCGGAGCGGCGGTCGCGGTGTTCCGCTTCAAGGTGGGGATGATCCGAGTCTTGTTCGCCTGCGCCGTTCTCGGCGCCGCTTACGTGCTCATGGCGTGAATGGAGAAATCTCAATGACGGACTTCACCCGGCGTTCTGCCGTTAAGGCATTTGGAGCAGGCGCGCTGGCGGTGGCGACCATCGACAGCGCAGCGGCAGCGGCCCCACAACCGGCGACGAGCCCCCCGGCATTCACGGGAAACTTCCAGCCCAAGCCTCTGAAATTCGACCCGGGGAAGCTTGATGGCCTATCCGAACGCCTGATCAAGTCTCACTGGGAGAACAACTATCAAGGCTCGGTCAAGACGCTCAACGCCGTGCGCACACGTCTCTCTGCCGCGCTCGCCGACAAGGATGCGCCACCGGCGATCTATGGCGGGCTCAAGCGGGAGGAACTCCATCGCACCGGTTCGGTCGTGCTGCACGAGATCTACTTCGATGGCTTGGGTGGCAATGGCCAGGTCGCTGGATCGATCAAGGACGCGCTCGGAGCGGCTTTCGGATCGTACGCGACTTGGGAAGCTGAGTTCCGCCGCACCGGCATGTCGCTCGCTGGGGGATCTGGTTGGACGATCCTCACCTTCAACCAGCATACAGGCACATTGAGCAACCATTGGGCCTGGGATCACATGCATGGCGCCGCGGCCGGTCTGCCGCTGCTGGCGCTCGATATGTACGAGCATAGCTTCCACATGGACTACGGGACGCAAGCGGCCAAGTACATCGATGCCTGGTTTCGCAATGTAGACTGGGAAGTCGTCGATCAACGGTATCGTCGCGCCATTGGCGCATCGCGCGCCTGACACTCCGATACGCGAGCCTGGGAGTCTTTACCTCGTCTCGACCGTAAGGTGAGCCAGTTCATGAACTGGCCGGAGGCGCTCGCGGATCGATTCAACGTCGCTGATGCCGGTCACGCTGACGATAGCCGCGTGGGCCTCGGGGCCGACGCGCCAGACATGAAGATCCGTCAGCCGAGCGTCTCCGGGCCCCTCGACGAGGTCTCGTACCTCCTGAGCGACGTGAGCGTCGGTGGTGTCGAGAAGGATCGCAGCGGTCTCTCGCATGAGGCTCCAGGACCAGCGGGCGATCACCACCGCGCCGACAATCCCCATGGCCGCGTCCATCCACACCCATCCGAGATAGCGGCCGGCAAGTAGCGCGGCGATCGCCAGGACAGAGGTAAGGGCATCCGCCAGCACGTGGATGTACGCGGACCGCAGATTGTTGTCGCTGCTGTGCGCCCCGTGTCCGTGATTGTGCCCGTCGTGGTGATGACCGTGATCATGTCCGTGCCCATGCCCATGGCCATGTCCGCCGCTCAGCAAAAAGGCGCTGGCAATGTTCACGAGCACTCCAATCACGCCAATCCACGTAGCGGTTCCGAAAGCCACCGTGACGGGCTGAAGCAAGCGCAGCACCGACTCCGCCCCAATACCGTAGGCGATGAGACCCAGGACCAGCGCCGACGCGAAGCCCGCCAAGTCGCCGACTTTGCCCGTGCCCAAGCTGAACTGCGCGCTGGTTGCATGGCGTTTGGCAAAGGCATAGGCGGCGGCCGCTACCGATAGGGCACCCGCATGCGTTGCCATGTGGAATTCGTCGGCCAGGAGCGCCATCGAGCCGGTGATGTAGCCGTCCGCGATTTCGCCCACCATCATCGCGGCTGTCAGCACGACGACCCACGAGGTTCGCCGCGCGTTCTCGTCGTGCGCCGCGCCAAGGAAGACGTGGTCGTGTGTGAGGGGCGCAGCGTTGGCTTCCATCCTCGACACCTACTTCGCGTAGCGGCGGATCGGCCTCGCGAGCGAGTGTGAGGCTTGCATTAGAGGCACTCGCGATGAGAGCCACTGTTGCGGCGCCGACGCGAAATGATCCGGCGATCCGGCGCACCCACAGAACCGGGCTGGATTGATTGTGTGCACACCGAGGATGATCGTTCACTGGCACCAATCTGACGTGGGTTAAACTTGCTTCGCCGCGCATCACACGGACGCCTGTCCTGAGCCAGCGTGAAAGTGCATATGGGGCGCACAGGTGTTACCTATGGCGGCGTTGGCCTAGGTACGTGCAAGCAGTTCATTCATTGCGCGTGCTCTTCTTCGCTGAGTTGCTCTTCCGTTGCAGTGCGTCGTGGATCCCGCAGCCGATCCGAATAAATATGAACCGACATAATACAAGGACCACCGTACCGAACGTCCATGCACGATAGGTAGGTAGGGCAATGCCCGATCAACCCCGCGTTCAAGGGCCGGGCTAGCCGCTGCCAATGCGCTGCGTTACGCCGCCGCTCCGATCCGGCGGTCGTCGGCGAGTAGGAGTGTGTCTTTCGCAGTTACCGGGCGGGAGCACAGCTCGGCAATCTCGATGCGGTCTCGGCCGCCTGCCTTCGCCCGATAGAGCGCTTCGTCAGCCCGCTGTACGAGCGTGTGCAGCCGTTCGGCCGTCCTGCAGCAGACGATGCCAACGCTGAACTTCACAGGTACAACACCTCCAGCGGTGCTCACCCCGGCTGCCAGTGCGTCCTTTACCCTGAACAGCGCGCCAACGGCCTCGGCCTCGGATGCGCGCGGGAAGATGACCAGGAACTCTTCGCCACCCCAGCGCGCAATCACGTCGTCCTTGCGCAGAGCACCACGGGCGACGTCGGCGAAGGCCACCAGCACCTGGTCGCCGCCATCGTGTCCATAGGTGTCGTTAATGGCCTTGAAGTGATCAATGTCGACGATTGCAAGGGCGAGCGAGTCTCCGGTCTTGGTGTGGGTGGACACAAGGAGGCTCTCATGCTCGCTGACGAAGCGCCGGTTCAACAAGCCGGTCAACGGGTCAGTGTTCGCGATCCTTGTCAGCTTACGCCGATGGTAGAAGCTCATGCCCAGGATGATGAGGACAAGCAGCAGGCCGATGAATGCGGCCCCGGCCAGGATGGACTCGCGCTTGGCGCGCTCACGCTCCCTTGTGGCAGAAAGGTCAAGTTTCTGCCGCAGCTCCTCGTTGCGCGCCACCGCTCGGTCCGCGTCGAGTCTAGCGCGCAGTACAGCATTCTGCTTCATCTGTTCGGACGCGCGTTGCCGCTCGATGCCACGCACATAGATGTTAAGGTCGCGATATGCGGCTGCCGTCCTCCCAAGCTGTTGGTTCACATCGGATCGCAGGCGAAACGCCTCTGGAGCAGAGCTGGAGGCTGAGAGAGCGTCCGCCTTGGCGAGAAGGCCGTTCAGAAGATCGAGCGCCTTCTTGTGCTCGCCGGTCAGATTGGAGATGCGCGCGAGAAGCAGGCGTGCTTGCGCCTGTGCGAGCTCGCCGTAACGGCCGAAAACCACTTCGGCTCGCTGGCACGCAGCCCTGGCGCGATTGAGGGCCCGCAGCTCAATGAGCGCTGAGCAAGTCTGGAGATCGAGGAAAGCAGAGCCGACCGGATCGACGCCTGCAGGCGCAAGCGCGCGCGACCGGTTGAAGTCTGTAAGAGCGGCCTGAAATGCACCGCGCCCGAGGTTAAACACGCCGCGAAAGTAGAAGTCGGTCGACAGTGCTACCATCCGCTTGCGTGCCTGATCCCAATCGATAACTTCACCGATCAAGGAGATGGCTTGCAGATGATCGCCTGCCCAGTCCACCACGCGTGCGAGCTTCTCGGTCGCTATGACGTGCTGCCGGCTGAGACGTCGATCAGAAGTCGCCCGATACGCCTCGGCCAGGTAGACGACGGCGCGCTCCGGAGCTCCGCGCATCCGCTGCATCTCACCAAGTGCGATCTGCAGACATGCGTCAGCGGCGGATCCTCGTAGGGCACCTTGCCGGGCCCTTTCGACAAGCGCTACAGCGCTGTCGATCTCGTCTTTGTTGAAGCCATTGATTGCAAAGCGGGTGAGCAGTTCGACACGCAGCGGGTTGTTTGAGCTCAGTTCGCCTTTCAGCAGGCGCAGCGCCGTTCGTCTTGCGTCTGCAGGGCGCGACAAGGTGTCGTAGGCCTCAGCCCGCGCCGCTTGGCGCCAGCTATACCGCATGGTCCCCAACGAAGCCGGAGCGTCCCTCGCGGTTCTGGCAAGCACCGCTCCTGGGTCTTGACCGGCCAACTCAGCCAACTGGCGCAGCTCCTTCGTAGGAGCGTCCATGCAGCCGGCATGCGCAACCTCTACGCTCGCCAGTGAGGAGCAGATCAGCACACAGGCGACCGCAATTGTGCGGCAGCACGGGAGCAATCCGTTGATGACATGGGCAACGGCTCGCATTGCGCTAATCCTGAGAGAACTACGCCGATGTTAGCTGGGAGACGATAATCTAAGGTAAACAGGGCCGTGCTGCGCAACCCGAAGCCGACCGCTTGTGGCTGCCTTCTGGGCCGGAATAGGTGGATGGCGACAGCTAGGGCGCTGCAAGTTGCCGCTCAAGGATCACAACTAGGTCTCGCTGAGGCACCTCAACTTGGGGCTACTTCAGCGCCTTTGAAACGTCCGCGGCAAAGCGGGCGATGTCGAACCGAGCCGTGCTGGGATCTTCGCCGCGCCGGACTACTACCAGACGTTCAGACGGAATGACCATGACGTACTGTCCGCGGTTGCCTTGTGCGGCGAAGCTGCCTTGAGGCAGCCCTTCTTCAGGACCGAACAGCCACATCGTCGCGCCATAGCCTGGCCCGCTAGGCGGCTGCGGTCCGGTGGGTGCGGTCATGATGCGCATCCATCCTTGCGGCAATAGCCGCTTGCCTGCCCAGACTCCGTCCTGCGGCCAGAACAGTCCCAGTCTCGCCAAGTCTCGCGCTGTCGACCAGACCTGACTGGAGAGGATGTAATTGCCATGCCAGTCCGTTTCGGCAACCGTGTGCGACATCCCGAGCGGGCCGAACAAGCTGTCTGGCAGCGACCGGTACGGTTCCTCGCCGATTGCCTGTCGTGTGGCATAGACAGCCAACAGGATGTCGTTGTTGGCATAGCGGAAACGGCTGCCGGGCTGGGCCTCCAATTGCCAAGATACGACCTGGTCATCGACGGTACTGCCACCGAAGTAGATGTCATCCGTGCGGTTACCGGCGGTTTCGCTATGCAGCCCTGATGCCATACGCAGAAGGTTGTCGTACGTGATCGCCCGCCGTGGGTCGCCGGGCTTCCACTGCGGCACGGATGCGGGTGCATCTAGCGGGCTTGCGCCAGCGAGGCCGATGAGCGTGCCGGCAATCGACTTGCCCACCGACCATGTGCGATTGGACACGAACGGTCCAAAGCCGCTGCCGTACCGCTCGGCAACAACTCGGCCGTCCTTCAATACGATCACGCCTGCTGTCTTCGCGCCCACGCCATATGCGTTCCCGAACGCCGCGCCAACGGTTCTGGCCAGCTTGGGGGAAGGGTGCGGTGCTATGCCAGCATCACCCTGCGGCCAGTGACGAGGATCCGCTGCCGCGATCGAGGGCGCCGAGGCAAACCTGCCGGCACTGGGTGCTGTGCTGCCGATCGGCAGGGTCACGCAGCCACGCTTGTTGGTCCACATCGCATAGCGAGGGGGCATCTGTGGATCGAACGACACTGCAACGTTGCGGGTATGATGATCGACGGCGGCTTTCAGGGTCGGCACGATCTTGTCGTACTCGGGGTAAATGCCGGTCAGCTCGTCAGCGTCGATCTGCGCAGGGGTGCGCCCGGCGTTGAAGATGCCGGAACAGTAGAACGCCGCCTTGTAACCGGCTGCTATCGCCCACTGGTAGGTACCTGCTGAGGGCTGCGCGACAACCTGCGCGTCTGCGGGGGACGAAAAAAGGAGAACGAGGCCGGCTGTCTTCAGGATCCGCATGACCGCGTCATTCCATCCGGCCAGCCAAACGGCAATCCGTTTCTCAGATCCCCACACTTCGAGGCATAGCACGCCTCATGCGTTTACGGCGGTCATTATGCGAGATTACGCTCGATCCCTGCCGAGCCAATCGAAGGCCACCGTTTCAGTTGTTGGCCAACAACGGGTCAATGATCAAAGGGCTAAGATGATGGGGGCGTCACAAAGAAGTTGGGTCGGGGGATCGATGGCTGAAGTGATAGAGGTCACCCAGGCTATCCTGGTAGATGACACCGGACGCCTTCTTGTGGGATTGAGGTCGCATGACAAGGTGGCTTGGCCAAACTGCTGGGACGCAATCGGCGGCAAGCTCGACAAAGGGGAAAGCCCTGCCGAAGCTTTAGCCAGGGAACTGAACGAGGAGTTGGGGATCACTCCGACCGCTATAGCCTCGCTCGGATCGTACGAGAGTCCTGGTGCGGGAGGTAGCTCGATTTTGCGCCGGCATATGTTCGCTCTCGCCGAATGGAACGGCGGTGAGCCCACCAACGTATCTGGGGAGCACACCGACGTGCGGTGATTCGATGCCACACGAATCAGCCGACTAGAGAACCTCGCTTTCGAGAACATCATCCAGCAGGCACCGCTTGCCTTTGCCTTCGCATCTTCGAGGCCTGTAAGCGGGCCGTTCTAGATCAAGCAGTGTCTGCGCCCCACCAGAAGCAAGCTGCCGTAGCCAATCTGACCGGCATCTATTCTCACAGCTCTGTGCAGCTCATAGTCGCCGGTCCGCTCACCACCCGATCTCGCCCTTCTACTTTTGAACTATGCCCCCTGAGAGCTGCCCGCCGTTCAGATGAACGAATAGGCGAAATCGGGAAGCGGGGATTGCGGTCTAAGTGACCGCAACTGGGTCTAATCGTGGTCTGACCGGCGGATGATGTCACATTGCGAATAGTGACGGCCACGAACACTTGCGCAATCGGATGGCCCACAGCACTCCCAGTGAGTAGGTTTGCTGTTGCCCTGAGATCGGTTAAAATGTCGTCGCAAGACCGGCACTACCGGCGTTCGATGCGACTGGGTTGATGCTCCGAGCCATACGCCTGCTGCGTTCGACTGCCTTTCTCTAAGAAAGAAAGGTTATCGGCAGCGCGATTGTTGCACCTAGAAGGCCTCCCGCAGCGATATCGCTAGGGTAATGGTGGCCACAACCCATGCGCGCCCAGGCCATCGCCAGCCAGAAGCCGAGCGCCAACGGCCACACAATGGGCACAGCCTGCACAAGCGGGATCAGTGCTGCGGCCAGCGTCATCGCGTGGCCGCTGGGGAAGCTGTGCTCATCCAAGGAGGCCAGCAGCGGCTCAAGGCTGTCGCGCAAGTTGCAGGGGCGGCTGCGTGCGCATGCCGCCTTCAGCCATGGATAGAGCAGGTGCGCTATGGCCATGCTCAGTGCAGCCGCAACAAGGGGTCGCGCCACCCAGTGTGCCATGTACCACAGGGGAAGGGCTATGATCGGATAGATGGCGCCGTTGCCGAGCCAACTGATAGAAATCGCGAGCGCGCGTATACCCGGCCGTCGGGTGCCACGCCAGGCCAACTCCACAAACTTGATTTCGCGTTCCGATAAGTCGTTGAAAAGCGATCGAAGAGGATCAAGCGCCTCATGGCCGGCGATCCTTGTCCGTGCAGATGCGAGTAATATCCTAGGTCGCGCAAGCATGGCGGCACCCCCGTGATAAGCGAAAGATCGCTCTTTTTCGCTTCCACGGCAAGTAAAAGGTGTTGAGTGCCTGGCTGAATTGGCGTTTGCTATTCGACGTGGAGTGCTCCGTGGGCGGGATTGGAGGGTGTCATGGCTACAGATGCGCACGCGTATCCTTACGCGTTTCACGTTGCGCTCGATGGTAACGGCGTAAACGGCTTGGAAGGCATGGCCGGGGTCTGCCTGTTCCGGTTCGATCCGGACGGCAATCGGTACGCCTGGAAGGTCAGCTACTTCGATGGCATCGGGGCAGGTCATGCCGTCTCGATCGATCCTACAGGGCGCCTGGAATGAACCCGATCGAGTGGGCCGCCTCAACCCATCGGGGAGCAAGCGGGCAGGCTTAGCTTGGCTCACGCGAGGCGGTAGATGTGACCGGCCTCCTCGCATGCCATTTGCCTTTGCTGTCGCGCGCCAGCGGAACACCGCAAGCCTCGCACAAGGCGATGTATTCCCCATCCTTGTCGCGAGCTATCGAGACCACCGAGGGTTTGTGGCGGCCGATGGCGCAGAAGATCGACATGTCGTTTGAACCCGCTCTCGGATCAGCTTGTGCCTTCTTTGTCCGCTACTGTCGATCCTTGGATATCCAAGTTGGGGACACAACGTGGATCGATTTTTAGGTTGAGCGTGCCGAGCCGCGTATCCAAGCTGCGGTCGCGGTAGCCATTGCGCCAGGTGCTGCGCTCGGCAGACGGCTCGTGGCGGCCGGCACCGATAAGGCCATCGACATCGGCCTCCATGATGATCTGCAGCACGCTCTCTGCGAAACTACGCAGGGAATCGCCGTCTCCGGTCTTCGCCATCAGCTCGGCAAGCGGTAGTCTGTCGTCGGTCATCGGGAAAAACTCCTCGGGTGTTGGTGAAGCTCGACACTTCCACCTTAACCGATGAGCCCGGTGGCACCGAGCCGCCGATGCCGGGGTGGGGCCTCGCCCCACCCCGGCATACACCGTCATCTACACCCGGGAAATTACACCACGACCGCGGACGCCAGCCAATCGGTCGGCATGCTGCTGACGCGACTACCCGAGTTCTGCACCTTAACCGAAACCGCGAGAGGCGGCAGGTCGAGTACGTCGACTACATCGCAGCGGCAATGACGCTACCGCGTGCCGTTCCGTCTACGGACCTCGACCGATTAGCGTAGCAAGCAGGGCCACCGGTCAGCTCTGCTGACCTGCTTAAGCGGTGTACAAGTGATTAGATGGACTATGCTGCAAGCCGGCTGACGGGCCCGCGCCCGCCATCAAGGCTTTGCCGATTCGTCAACTATTTTAGTGCAAGCTCCTTTTGTCCTTCACTATGCAGTTGCCAACCCGTGTTCCCTTGGAAAGCCAGCAAGTTCGGTAAGCGTTACAGGTCACTTGCGATAGTGGTGTGTCTCGGAGCGCTTTTTGGCGTTTTAGGCGCAGGGGATCCACTCGAAGATGCTTTTCACGTCGCGCGGAATAAGCTTCGGATGCACCAAGCGAGCGGCCAGGTAGTCCTCATCGGCGTGGATGAGCGTAGTGTTGCCGAAGTAGGCACCGCGACTTGGTCGGAAAGAGATCTCACGCGACTTCTGTCGGCTGTACGGAAGGTCAATCCCCGGCGCGTACATTTCGATCTAGATCCGACAAATTCGGCATCACTCCCGCAGGATGGCTTACTGGCGAAAGAAATGCGCCGACTGGGTTCCCGTCTGTCTTTGTCTACGCGTTTTGCCATCGACCCGGCGACAGGTCAGCGCAGCGAAAGTAGCCCATTGACGAACCTTGCGCGCGACGCGCCTCTTGTCAACGTCAACACCAAGATCGGGTGGGACAACGTGGTGCGGCAACAACCGTTCGCGGTGCGATCCCACGGACGTGCCGTCTTGTCGCTGCCCGCCTATCTCGCAGGATCAACTCGGTTCGATACAGAAGCCGTGTTCCCAATTGATTACGCGATTGATCTCAGAAGTATTCCTGTTCTGAGTGCCAGCGACGTCATCAACGGGCGCTTTAAGGCGGCTCAGCTAGCAGGCAAAGACGTGGTAGTCTCAAGGACCGATGTTGACGCGAGGCGATATAATGCTCCCGGGTACTCGGTCGTGCCCGCTATTTTGATCCAGATCGTAGCGGCAGAAACGCTTATCTCTGGCTCTCCTATAGACCTGGGCTGGGTCGCAGCCTTCATATTAGCCGCTGTGCTCGCGTATGGCGTACTACAGAGCTCGACTCGAGCCTCGGCGGGTGTAACGACAGCTTTAGGCGTGGTCGCGCTGCTGACGATTCCACTGTGGCTGGAGAGCGTTCAGGTCCACCTCGTCGTCATCCCGTCAATTGTAGTCTTGCTTGGGGCAGGCTGCGCGCGCGCATGGGCAGAGTGGCGAAATCATCTGCACCGGCGAGGCAATACAAACCCGGTCTCCGGGTTGCCGAACCTGCTGGCGCTTCTAGAAATCGGTACGGTGGCGCAAGGCATACTTGTCTCGCTCAGGATTCAGAACCGCTCCCAGATACGCGCTTCCCTTGAAGACCAGCGCGAAAAGGAGCTGGTAGAGCAGGTTGTGAACAGGCTTCGCTTTGGCGCCAATGGTTCTCCCGTCTACCAAGCGGACGACGGCACCTTTGTATGGATGAGCCAAGCTCCAGAGGGCGAGTTACAGCAGCAACTGGACGGTCTTTATGCGCTGTTCCGAAGCCCTGCCGTTGTCGGCGCTAGACTGCTGGATGTACAAGTCGCCTTCGGTTATGATGTAGACGAAGGGCGGCCACTCTCGCAGCGCATTGCCGGCACGCTCGCCGCCGCCGATGAAGCAGCCCGCGAGGGGCTGCGTTGGAAGTGTTTCGATCCTGCTTCGCTTGACGATGCAGAGTGGACCCTGTCCCTGCTGAGCCGTCTTGATCAAGCGCTTGAGGCAGGGCAACTCTGGGTGGCATACCAACCCAAACTTGATTGCATTACTGGTGTAACGGTTGGTGCTGAAGCGTTGGTTCGGTGGACGCACCCCGAAAAAGGCAACATCTTCCCTGACCAGTTTATTGGAGCCGCGGAGCGAAGTGGCCGTATAGCGGAGCTTACCAGGTTTGTCCTCGACGATGCTGTGAGCACGGCATCCCATATCAACGGCTTAGGACGTAAGTTCTCTGTCGCTGTGAACCTTTCAGCTACGCTTCTTGCGGGTGATGCCATCATTTCGATGGTGCGGGATACCATACACAAGTATCGGTTCGCTCCTGATCTTCTGGTTCTTGAGATAACGGAAACCAGCACTCTGCGAAGTGGAGCCGAAGCAGAAGAAGTGCTGCGTGACCTAAGTCAAATGGGTGTGCAGCTTTCTATCGACGACTATGGTACCGGTTTTTCGACGCTAGAGTATTTGAAGCGAGTTCCCGCGTCCGAGATCAAGATCGACAGAACTTTCATATCTATGCTTCACCGATCCCAGAGTGATCGGATCATGGTGAATTCTACGATCCAGTTGGCCCACTCGTTGGGCCGTAAAGTCGTAGCGGAGGGCGTTGAGAACGCCGAAATCTTGGATGAACTGATTTGGATGGGGTGTGACATGGTGCAGGGATACCACACCGCGCGACCGATGCCGAAATGGGCGTTGCACAGCTTCCTAGAATTAAACGGAACTGATAACCGGTCCGAGGCGTTGGGTTAGCTTTTTTCTAAATTTTTCAGTTAAGGCTTGTTAACGATCTTACGGCGGGTTATATCGATCTGCGACGCATGGGGGCGTCGGCAGAGCGGAGACTTCTATGATCTGGCGTTGGCTTTATGGCGAAGGTTGGGGTTGATCCAACCTGTTGGTAGTCAATCAGAAAGCCTCGCCACGGCGAGGCTTTTTTTGTGAAGCACTGGTTTTTTAATCGTCGCGCATCCTTCGCGTGCCGAAACGGGCATATCCACGTATGGAAGCCGTCGCCCGCATTGGTAATGTCAGGCAGAACAAGTACAGGTCGTCGTCAGCGCTAGTATTGCTTGATCTCACCCCTCGCGAGCGCGAGGTGCTCGGCCTCATCTGCGAAGGCTTCGACGACAAGGCCATTGCGAAACGCCTCGCACTTTCCGGAAACACGGTGCGCAATCATGTCGCCGGCATCTACGGGAAGATTGGTGTCAACCGCCGCGCCGCCGCCATCGCCTGGGCTCGCGAAAGGAAGCTCACCTAGATAAGGCAAGCAGATCGGCCAGGCACGAGTTGGCCCCCAGATCGTTAGCTAACGGAGAATTGCAGAAAACCGTCTAACGCGAGGACAGATCCATGACCGAAGCTAAGACTGCTACGAAGGCCAAGAGCAAGAGCGGCTCGAAAACGGCGCGCAAGACGCAACGCGCGGCCGCAAAGCCCGCCGATGCGATCAAGCTGCTCAAGGACGATCACCGCGAAGTGCAGAAGTGGTTCAAGGACTACGACAAGCTGGAAGACGATACCGCAAAGCAGGAACTTGCCGACCGCATCTGCCTGGCTCTGACTATACACACGCAGATTGAGGAGGAGATCTATTATCCCGCCGCGCGCGAGGCGATCGACGACGACGATCTACTTGATGAGGCCGAGGTCGAGCATGCCAGTGCCAAGCAGCTTATCGCCGAGATTCAGTCGATGAAGGCGGGCGATCGACTGTTTGACGCAAAGGTCACCGTGCTGGGCGAGTACGTGAACCACCATGTCGAGGAGGAAGAATCCGAGATGTTCCCCGAAAGTCGGGACAGCGATCTTGATCTGAAAGCGCTCGGTGTCCAGCTGGCGGAGCGAAAGGCCGAGCTGATGGCAGAGGCGCAGAAGTAATCGCAGCTGGCGCACGGCCGGCGATCATTGCCTCCATGCGCCGGCCCAGCTCGCGCCTCGGGGCCCAAGGCGTTTGATGAGTCAAATGTAAGTGGAAGAACATCCCATCCTACGCTCCTTCCTCCAGAGGTCCTGGTAGAGCGGGCAAGCGCTTCCTGCTTCCCAGTATTACCGCCAACCACGGGAATTCAGCAGCTCATGTTTGGACCTGCGCCGCCCGACTTGAAAATCCTAACGGCAGCTTCGGCTTATCGGACTTGCCTTCGACTATGATGAACGCGAGCGACCGGAGTGGGGAAGCCGTATCAAAGGGCTGAATGGCGGTAACTGGCTCCGTGTAGCCGCGCTAATAACGGCTGCACGACGGCACTGGGATCGCGCGGCAGGTCTAAATCGGTCCGAAAGCTGCAACTTAGAACCGAAGCGACAGCAGCAAGCCCGACGCAATCTGCACTTTGAGCATGCTGCCCAGCCAGTGCCGTGCTCGCGCAGCACCTATCTGGCGGGCGGCTTGCCCGCTGACCAGCCGTCGTGCCGCCGTAGCCCACCCAATTGTTGGTGCAGCTTCGGCACATGCCCGTGCCCAAAAGAACGCACTTGCGAGGCTCAGCGATCGGTCATCGACTAGCCGGCTCGATCCGTTGGCGCGTGCCATGCGGACCAGCCACTCATCGGCCCAGGAAAGAAGGTCTGCGCTTGGGTTAACGCTCGGCAACTTGGGGTTGCCGAGCTGCACATGTTTAGCGACGTCATCGGCTTCCATGGTCATACCCAAGCGCTCGAGCTGTTTGGCAAACAATTCGAACTTGAGACGACGCATGTCGCCGACGCGCTCGCGTATGCTCTGCCCCGGGTGCAACCGGCGGTCAATCAGCACAGCCGGCAGGTTCGCTGTTCGGTGCCTCGCAGCGATCCTTTGGAACTGGTCAATGTCTTCGCAGACACAAAACTTCGGCCGGTACGGAAACTGGCGAAAAATGTCCGCTCGGCCGGTGATCGCAGAGTTTTGAAATGCAGAGCGAAACAGGAGCCAAGCGGCGATGTCCTCGTATGCCAAGGGTGGAACACGTACACCGTGACGGCGCCTGCCCTTCCAGCAGATTTTTCCGGCACAGGCACCGACGAAGGCGACGTCCTCATGCACGGTCAGGTACTTCAACTGCCGCTCGATGCGCGTGGGCCTCGCGATGTCGTCACTGTCGAGCCAAGCCACGTATTCGGCACGTGCCGCTGCCAATCCGGCATTTCGCGCATCGGGGATGCCGCGGTTCTCACCCAAGCGGATAAGGCGAACACGACCGTCATCGATCTGCTGAACAGCTTCTGCGCTCCCGTCGGTCGAGCCATCATCGATCACGATGACCTCGAGATCGCCCATCGTCTGCGCCAGGACACTCCTCAAGGCGCTGCCAACCGTCTGCACTCGGTTGAACACCGGTATGATGACCGAGACCTTTGGCAAGTGGCAGAAACTCCGGAGTTTTCGAGCGCAGCGCTTACCACAGTAAGTAAGCTGCACCATGAACGGCTAGCGAGAGATTGAGACCTCAAGATGCCAAGGGCTCCAGATTTTGGCGCCTAGCCAGGTGCTGATCGGGTCGGCGACTCTGGGCAAATCGATCTCGCAGCAGACTACGTGCACGAAGGCGCGCGGGACCAAGGGGCGCCGCGCAAACGGTGCTCTAAAGGAGCCGTTCGACGGCCTGCTCTATGTGACGAGCCACGATCTGCCGCAGATGTACGTGCTGCGCCTTCCTGCGGCCGGATCGAGCCTGGAGCATGTCGCCACCGTGCAGATCCCGGGTGAGGGTCGGACGATCTCATGGCAGCGAGCCGCCCGGCGCATGCTCTGGTCGATCAGTCGAGCCCGGCACGAGGCCATTCAGGCCCATGTGCCAGCGACATCGGTTCCGGCGTTTGGCGAGTAGCACCGGTCGGCAAGGCCGCCTGTCGCCCGCGTTCAAGTGGCGGTGACAAGCGGACGGCTTCTCGCGAGAGAAGACCGGCGAGAGACGAACCTCTCCCCGGTAGTGCATGAGGATGTCCAGGAAATCTGCACTTCCTCCGGGTCGCCTCTTCAAGGCTTGGCTTAATACCAGGCCTTAACTGCTGTTGCTCGATCAGCCACGCCTTCTGGTTCGCCGCGAGATTTGCGGGGCAGAGCTTGCGCGTCGTTGCGCATGAGCGATGGCCGACAGCGGCACACTGTCGTGAGCCGCCCAGAACTCGGCGAGGATGTCGCGCTGATCAGACGTGCTGGTGAGGTGGTGTGCTAGTTCTTGATAGCCTGACCGAGGCTGTTGGTGCGAAGAACGGTTTACAGTTATCTTGCTCTCAACGACCTCGGTCATGCGTGGCAAACTCCCCCGTTTGCATTCTCTTGTCACCAGGGCAACTCTTATGAGCTTGAGGCGCGGGTGCTAATCCGATTGGACGTTTAGCGCTTCTTGCCGCGACGCTACCAGCATGATTTTGCGTACGGTGACGTACCCAGCGGCTGCCGCCATGATGGCGTCTTACCGATCTCTCCGCGCGTGCCCGCGCGATTAAGACGCTAATTCACAGTGCGTTGTCCAACCACATCGCGCACGTAGGTTCGGATGATGGCCTTCGGACCTGCCGACCAGACACAGCAGACGGGCATGCGGCCCCATGGCGACCAGATCGCTGGCTCGGTTGAGCGCGTCACGTTCCACAACGCCGATACAGGCTTTTGCGTTCTGCGGCTGAAAGTCAGGGGCCAGCGCGATCTCGTGACGCTTATTGGCCATGACGCTGCACCGGCTGCTCGAAAGCGATCCAGGAGAGGGTGGCTTCAAGCGCAACGAGCATAACCCGCTCGAGTGTCAGCTGCTGGTCATTGATGAGGCCAGCATGATCGACGTGATGCTTATGCACGCGACCCTTAAGGCACTACCAGCTGGCGCCGCTTTGCTCCTGATTGGAGACGTCGACCAGCTGCCGTCCGTCGGCCTTGGGCAGGTTTTAAAGGATGTAATCGCAAGCGGCGCGGTGCCGGTTGTCCGGCTCACCGAGGTTTTCCGCCAGGCGGCGACAAGCCGCATCATCACCAACGCCCATCGGATCAATGCGGGGTCGATGCCGGACCTGTCTGCGAGGGGCGAAGGGGACTTCTTCTACGTACAGGCGGACGAGCCCCGGGAGGTCGCGGAGAAAGTGGTGGACCTTGTCTCCCGGCACATTCCCCGGCGCTTCGGCTTCGAAGCGGCGCGCGACATCCAGGTTCTCTCGCCCATGCAGCGGGGCGGAGCAGGAGCGCGTGCGCTGAACACGCTGCTACAGCAGCGCATCAATCCGCCAACTGAAGAGTTCGTCGAGCGCTTTGGCCGCCGATATGGACCGGGGGACAAGGTCATGCACATCGTCAACGATCGTGAGCGAGACATCTACAACGGCGACCTGGGCGTCGTTACCCGGATCGATCATCAAGAGGCTGAGCTAACGGCGATCTTCGGCGAGAACGAAGCCACCTTCGACTTTGGTGAGCTGGACGCTCTCCAGCTCGCCTACGCAACGACGATCCACAAATCGCAAGGCTCGGAATACCCCGTCGTGGTTCTCCCGCTAACAATGCAGGCCTACACCATGCTCGGCCGCGAATTGATCTACACGGCCGTGACCCGAGCGCGCAAACTCCTCGTCCTGGTCGGGTCGCGAAAAGCGCTCTCCATTGCGGTCAAACAGCGGCAGCCCCGGAGATGGTCACTCCTGCGAGAGCGGCTCTCCAAGTAGCAGCAGCGCTCTCGACGAGGTTTGTGGATCGTGCATTCGCGCCTTCAGGCGAGCAGGTAGCGGAGCAGCTAAATCGCATTGCGAAAATCAGAACCTTGCTCCGCGTTCTTCGCACTTGCAGCAGGTTCGAGACCGGTCCGCTGTCAGTCTGGTTCTTTCATGCCCTTACGGCCGAAGGCTTGCCAGCGATCTGCATCGATGCCCGTCACGCCAAGGCTGCGCTCGACATGGCAGCCAACAAGACGGACGCA